>NZ_JBAMDD010000009.1:0-205915 GCF_036961565.1 Chitinimonas sp. JJ19 | reverse complement strand
TTGCGCCTTGCCCTTCATCCGGCAAGGCTGCGAACGACGAGGTGAAAAGACATGGAACAGGCTCTTGGCAGCCAGCTGAATTAGATGCGAAGGAGTATTCCCTTGAAACACGCCCCCTCGGCTACCTGGGCCCTGTTGCCCCTTGTCGCTGCGCTTACTGCCTGTATGGGCAATAGTGACGCACCGCCTACCCCCGTACCGCCACCCACTGTCAAACTCGATGTGTTTGGCGCCCGTGGCGATGTACTGATCGCCGTCCCTACCGTGGCTAACTGCAGCCCGACGGCGACCCAATATAGCTGGAAAGATGCCCAAGGCCGCACCCTGGGCCAGGCGGATCGCCTGACTGATACCGTGCCGGACGAGCCGGTGACCATCACCGCTACCTGCGGTACCGCAAGCGATACACGCACCCTGGATCGCCGCCGGGTATTTGCCAGTGCAGCAGCCTTCGCTGTGCTCAAGGCAGATGGCACGGTGGAAGCTTGGGGCCATCCGATTTGGGGTGGCGATGCCAGCAATGTTGCCAGCAAGCTGATCGGCGTAAGGCAGATTGCGGGCAGTGAACGCGCGTTTGCTGCCGTACTGGCAGACGACACCGTGGTGACCTGGGGCTCCAGCCTGGCCGGCGGGCGCTCCGATGCGCCAACAGCGCCCTTGACCGGTGTGGCAGATGTCTTGCCCGGCGAGCTGGCCTTCCTGGCGCGCAAGAAGGATGGCACGGTGGCCAGCTGGGGCTCGGGTCGGATACTGTTCGATGGCGAAGGTGCAACCTTTTCGGTGCCCACGGTATTGACCGAGGACGTGGCGGCGCAGCTGACCAATGTGAGCAGCTGGGCCAGCAATGACAGTGCTTTTGCCGCACTGAAGCAGGATGGCAGCGTGGTCGCCTGGGGCGACCCGGATGTCATCTTCGATGCCGATCCGGCACAGCTGCATGATGTGGTTCAGCTACAGGCTAACCGCACTGACTTTGCCGTGCTGCGCAAGGATGGTTCGGTGTTTACCTGGGGTGCAGGCTTTGGTGGCTACCCTGGCGAGGACACTGCCAAGCTGTTGCAAAGTGGGGTCAAGACCCTCTATAGCAGTGGCCTGGCTTTTGCTGCACTCAAGACCGACGGCAGCGTGGTGGCCTGGGGCGGCGATGGCTTCTCTGACTATGGTAACGATGCCAGCGCTGTGGCGGCCGAGTTGAGCAAGGTCAGCCGTGTCTACGGTAACCATGTGGCCTTTGCTGCCCATAAGACCGATGGCAGCGTCGTGAGCTGGGGCGAACCCTATCGCGGCATTGCCGGCTACACCGCCATCAAGAGCAAGCTGGTTCAGGTGCGCGATGTCGTGGCGACCGAAACCGCCTTTGCTGCCTTGCGCCGTGACGGCACGGTGGTGGCCTGGGGCGACCCGGAGAACGGGGGCGATGCCAGCGCGATAGCCAACAGCAATTTCGGTGTCCTGGCGGTGTATGCCAACCACCGGGCTTTTGCCGCCTTGCGCCTGGACGGCAGCGTCCTGACCTGGGGGGCCGCCGCCGATGGTGGCGATAGCAGCAGTGTGGCCAGCCAGCTCAAGGGTGTGCGCGCCATCTATCGCAGCGCCTTTGGCGGCTTCCTGGCACAACGCCAGGATGGCAGCTTCGTGACCTGGGGTGGCAAGCATGCCGGCGGCGATAGCAGCGCCGTTGCTGCACGTCTTACCCGTATTCCGTATTTCAAGACGAACTGAGGAGTCAGCCGCACATGTTTCGTCAAAACAAACTCTCATCGCTGAGCCTGGCCGTGGTGCTGGGCGCCGCCTTGACCGCACCGGCCCACGCCGGTACCAAGCAACCCACGGCATCGGCAGAGCAGCCGCATCCGCGCCTGCAGCCGCGCCTGCAGGCCAGGTCTGCAGCCACGCGTGTCCAGCCAGCCAATGACATGGTCAGTTCGCTGATCGTGAAATTCAAGCGCAATACCGCAGGCGCCAGCCTGAGCCGTGCCCAGGCCATGCAGCAAGGGGCCGAGCGCGCTCAGCGGCTGGCCCCTGTCGCTGCCAAGAGTGGACTGAGCATCAGCCACACCCGGCAGTTGAGTATTGGTGCCGATGTCTTCAAGCTGGGTCGTGCCATCAGTGTTGCAGCCGCTTTCCGCCTGGCGCGTGAAATGCAGCGCAACAACCCGGACATCGCCTATGCGGAGCCGGATGTGATCAACCGCATCATGGCCGTGCCCACTGACCCCTACTACAGCATGCAGTGGGATATGTACGAGCCTGTTGGCGGCATGAATGTCGAGCGCGCTTGGGCCATTACCCGTGGCGAAGGCGCCGTGGTGGCGGTGCTGGATACCGGGGTGCGAGCCCATCCGGACCTGACGCCCAACCTGTTGCCGGGCTATGACTTCATCAGCAACGACTCTGCCGGTAATGATGGTGATGGCCGTGATGCGGACCCCACCGACCCAGGTGATGACTGTGGCCAGGGTAGCAGCTGGCACGGCACCCATGTGGCCGGCACGGTTGCTGCCGTGGCGGACAATGGCATAGGCGTGGCTGGCGTAGCGCCGGCAGCCAAGGTGCTTCCAGTGCGCGTGCTGGGTAAGTGTGGCGGCAGCAGTGCCGACATCATTGACGCCATGGTATGGGCATCGGGCGGCACCGTATCCGGTGTGCCCGACAATGCCAACCCTGCTCGTGTGCTGAATCTGTCGCTCGGTAGTGCCATTCCCTGCCTGAACAGCTATCGCGAAGCCGTAGCGCATGTCAGCAAGCTGGGTGCCCTGGTGGTGGCGGCAGCAGGCAATGAATCGCAGAACGTGCGTAGCGCCCAGCCGGCCAGTTGCCCTGGTGTGCTGGCGGTATCCGCTACCACCCGTGCAGGTGGCCGGGCGTACTACTCCAACTACGGTTCGCTGGTGTCGTTGGCAGGCCCTGGTGGTGAGACCTTCGAGGCAAGTGACGGCATTTTGTCGACCTTCAACGAGGGTCTGAGCGAGCCAGGTGCCGACAGCTATTACTTCTACCAAGGTACTTCCATGGCGGCACCGCATATTGCCGGCTTGGCAGCACTGATGCTGTCGGTCAACCCCAGGCTGACCTCCGCCCAGTTACGTGCCCTTATGCAGCAGACAGCAAGGCCATTCCCATCGGCCTGTGCCGGTTGCGGTGCGGGCATAGCTGATGCAGAAGCTGCGGTGAAAGCAGCACAAGCAGCAAAGTAAGCGCGCTGATTGTGGTATGAAAAAGCCGGGTTGCTAACCCGGCTTTTTTGTTTCCAACACCTGTGCTTTAGCGGCTATGAACTGAAGGTCGCGAGATAGGCAGCCAGGCTTTGTTGCTGGGTATCGCGATACACCGCACACAGGCGTATGGCTTCCAGTGACTGTCTTAGGGTGTTGGGGCCACCGTTGTAGCGCGTGGCCAGCGGGCCGAAGAAGGTTTCCACAGCACGGGCCTCGTCCTGCCCACAGAACTGGTTGAAATCCCGTGGTAGATTGCCTGGGCCATCCTTGGACAAACGCTGGGTCAGCGGTTTGTACGCCTGCATGACAAAGCGCAGCGCACCCTTGCGCAGCTCGGGATGGTCATTCTGCGTACGCAGCATGCGCCTTGCTTCGCGGATATCGTGCTGCTTGTTCAGCAGCAACCCCCGGGCGGCATCTGCCAGGACAGGCTCGCGCAGGTTGCCCAGCGCTGTGTAAATGTCCTCCCGTTCATTGCGATCGACAGCTTGCAGCACACGGGCTTGCAAGGCATCAAACAGGGGGCGGTCGCCTTCCAGGGCGGCGGTCTTCAGGATGCTGCCACGCACCGATACATCGAGGGTGGTCTTGCCTGCAAGCCATTGCCGTGTGAGCAGGCTGGCCTCCTTGCGTAGCGATGCATCCTGCCCGTAGTCGGCCAATTGCGTTAGCAGGCTGGCGCGCAACAGGTTGTCGGCATCACTCTCGCCCGCTTTGACCCGCCAGCCCAGTTGCCTTGCTCGCTCGCCAAAGGCCTTCTGCCATAGTGCGGCATAGGCACGCTGCTGATCCGGAGACACCAGCGGTGCCGCACTCTTGAGCAGGGTTGCGGCTGCCTCGACAACTTCGCGGCGCGGGTGTTTGGCGGTATAGGCCGCCAATGACAAGGCATCGGCCAGTGGCAGGTCACCCGATTCTGTCAGTGCCTGGGCATCATCAAGGTCGGCCAGTATTTCGTTGTCGCTGGGCTTGCCCTGGGTCATGAGCTTGTGCAACAGGCCGGGGGCGTAGGCAACCCGGTAGTAGCCGGTGCCGCCGGCATTGGCCTGTACCCAACCTGGACAGCGGGTGTCCGGCAGCTTGACGCTGTCCTGGCCCTGCTTGAGCAGTAAACGGGTCTGGCCGGCTGGCGTGCGGATATTCAGCGGTATATGCCATAGCGCATCCTGCGTGCCGCCAGAGCCCTTGGGCAGGAAGCGCTGCTGGCTGACCCTGAGCGTGGGTTCAGCGCTACAGTCCAGGCTGACGCTGACCTTGGGGATGCCAGGCTGGGAGATAAAGCTACGGAACGCCGCCGCGACCTCGGGCTGATCGCCCGCCATGGCCTGGATAAAGTCGCTGCCCTTGGCGTTGCTCCAGGCATGACGCTTCATGTAGCGACCGACGCCGGCCTGGAATTGTGCATCGCCCAGCCAGGTCTCGAACATGGCCAATATGGTCTGGCCCTTGTCATAGGTGATGCTATCGAATGCACCACCCATGTCCTGATTGGTGAGTATGGGCTGGTGTACCCGGCGGGCACTGGCCAGGCGATCGGTCCGCATGGCCTTGGCGCGTGAATACTGCAGGCTGCTGTCCCATTGCCATTGGGGCATGACTTCGGCGGTGATCTTGTCGCCCATCCAGGACGCGAACGCCTCGTTCAGCCACAGATCATCCCACCATGCCATGGTGACATAGTTGCCAAACCACTGATGGGCCAGTTCGTGGGCGGCCACTGCCACATAGTCGCGCTGGAAGCTGGTGGTTTCCTCGTAGGGTTTGGCCAGTAGGAGACCGGATTGATAGGTAATCAGGCCAGCATTTTCCATGGCGCCAAATCCCTCGGTCAGCGGTAGCACCAGGCTGTCCAGTTTCTCGTAGGGATAGGGCATGCCAAAATAGGCTTCCAGCTTGGCAACAATGCCGGGTGTGACCCTGGCCGCAAAGCGGGCATCGGCCGCGCGCCCACGCGGGGTGATATAGCGCAGTGCCGTGTTACCTACCTTGCCACCATCGAGCACGTCGAACGGGCCGACACCGAACGCCACCAGATAGCTGGGCATAGGTTTACTGGTCTGGAAGTCCACCCGCTTCCAGCCAGGCCGGGCAGGGCTCACCTTGATGGCGGGTGTGTTGGCCACTGCCATCAGTTTGTCGGGTACGGTCAGCGATAGGGTCCAGGGCACCTTCCAGCCAGGTTCATCAAAGCTGGGGAAGGCCATGCGTGCGCCGGTGGATTCAAACTGGGTGAAGGCATACCAATCGCCTGCCTCATGCTGGCGGAACAAGCCGTAGACGTCCTTGTCCTGAATATGCCCGTCGAATGTCAGCTTGAGCTGACCTATGCCTGCTGGTACGGGCTGGCGGAAACGCAGGTCCATCAGGTCGTCGTCCAGCACGTGGGCACTGGCGCGGTAGGTCTTGCCGCCCAGCTCCAGCAGGGCAGAGCGTACGGCAATGCCAGTTGCATTGAGCCGCAAGGTCTTGCTTGGGTGCAGCACGTCCACCTCTATGGTGACGGTGCCACTGTGCCGGGGCTGTGCGGGGTCCAGGGTGAGCGCGACATCGTAGGCCAGCGGGCGTACGTTGTCGGGCAAACGCATGGGCAAGGGTTCCTTGCCTGCCAGTGCTTGCGTGGCAAGCAGGCTGAGTAGTACCAGGCGGGTGAGCCGCTTCATCTTATCGTCCTCTTGATGCCCGGCCAGGCCGGGTAAGGGGGCGACTATAGCAAAATGACATCGGCAAACCGCTTAAACCGCGACGAGCTGCCATAGGCACGGATAAATGGCGGGCAATACCCAACAGGGGCAAGGACATCCCTGGACGGGTAGTCCGCAGCGCTTACTACAGCACTCCAAAAACCTTGCGCAGCAACTTGCTGGCCTGGCCCATCGGATCGGCTCGGATGGCTTTTTCTTCCTTGGCTATCATCAGGAAGAGCCCATCCAGCGTACGCTGGGTGACATAGTTGTCGAGGTTGGCATCCTCGCGCTTGATCAGGCCTAACTGGGCCGCCTGGCCGGCGTAGGCATTGTATTTCTCGGCCAGTTTCACCTTGGCGGTGGCCTTTTCCACAATAGGCTTGAAACGCGCACTGATCGCTTCACTGGTCGTGCGCCGGAAGTAATCGGTCGCCGCAGTATCGCCGCCCGCCAGAATACCCTTAGCGTCCTGCCAGCTCATTTTCTTGATGCTGTCGACCAGCACCGGCTTGGCCTCCTGCACCGCTTTTTCGGCGGCGCGATTCATGCTGGTGACCAGTTCGTCAGCACGCTCGCCTTGGCCCAGGGTACGTAACAGTTTTTCCGCCTTGCGCAAGCCGTCTGGCAGGGGAATCTTCACTTCGCTGTTGCCCAGAAAGCCATCAGCCTTGCCGAGCTGCCCTACCGCCACGCTGGCAGCCTGGGTCAGGGCTTCCTTGAGCCCACTGGCAGCATCCTTGTTGTTGAGCTGATCCAGCCCCTCCGCTTGGGCGAACAGGCCAGCGGTGAGCAGCAGGGTAAGCAGGTAGTGGCGAGTGCGCATGGTGTTCTCCAGTATCAATTGGGGATGGTACGGGCCTGGTGGGCACTGTAATCGGGGACACTGCGGCGATAGGCGGCCGAGATCAAGGGCGAGCTGATGATGAAGTCTGCGGTGGCACGATTGCAAGCCATGGGTATGTTCCAGACTACGGCCATGCGCAGCAAGGCTTTGACGTCAGGGTCATGGGGCTGGGGCTCGAGTGGATCCCAGAAGAAGATCAGGCAATCAATCTGGCGCGAGACAATGGCGGCACCAATCTGCTGGTCGCCGCCCAGTGGTCCGCTCTGGAAGCGTGCTACCGGCAGGCCCAGCTCGGCCTCCAGCAGGCTACCGGTCGTACCTGTGGCGTACAGGGTATGACCTGCCAGTTGGGTCTTGTGGGTACGCGCCCAATCCAGCAGGTTGGCTTTCATATTGTCGTGCGCTACTAGGGCAATCTGCTTTTGTGCCGCCAGCGCGATCTCGATGTATTGCATGGGCCGTTCCTTGCTATGCCTGCCGCGGCAGGCTTTCATGATGAATGAGCAGCTGACAAAACCTTCTGCCGTTGCTGCACAAACTTGCTGTACCCACGTACAGCCTACGCTTGCGCGCCTGGCTGGAATCACCACACAGGGTTTGCTTAGCTGCACCCAGTGGGCAATAGCGGAGAACACTATGCTGATCAACTGTGCGGCCTACCAGGCTGGTCATAAGCTTGCCGATTTGCCGGTGGCCGCTATCAGTGAATACGTGGGCAAGCCGGATTGCTTTGTCTGGGTAGCATTGAAGGATGCCACAGCAGAAGAGCTGACTGAAATGCAGGTGGAATTCGGCCTGCATGAACTGGCGGTGGAGGATGCCCGCAATGGTCATCAGCGGCCCAAGGTCGAGGAGTATGGCGACACGCTGTTCTGTGTGCTGCATGTGCTGGACATGGATGAAGCCGGCCTGTTGGAAAAGGGGGAGGTAGCCATCTTTGTCGGGCCTAACTTCGTCTTGTCCATCCGCAATCGTTCACGCATTGGTTTCCTCAATGTGCGCGAACGTACCGAGCGGGAGCCACACCTGTTGCAGCATGGCGCGGGCTATGTACTGTATGCCCTGATCGATACCGTGGTGGATCGTTACTTTGGCATTATCCACCGCCTGCAGGGCGAGTTGGAAACCATAGAAGATCGTATGTTTGCCGAGGATAATCCGGCACGCGCCAATATCGAAGCGCTTTACACGCTCAAACGCAAGCTGGTGACGGTGAACCACGCCGTTGTACCTTTGCTTGACGCTATCGCTCACTTGTATGGCGGGCGGGTGCCAGGCGTCTGCGTGGGTATGCATGAATACTACCGCGATGTCTATGACCACCTGGAACGCATCGTCAAATCGGTCGAATCGCTGCGCGATATGTCCAGTACGGCGGTGCAGGTCAACCTGGCCATGATTTCGCTGGATGAATCTGCCGTGAGCAAGAAACTGGCAGGCTATGCCGCCCTGTTTGCAGTGCCCACCATGCTGGCCGGCATCTATGGCATGAACTTCGAGCATATGCCTGAGTTGAAGTGGAACCTGGGCTACCCGCTTACCCTGCTGGCCATGCTGGTGGTGGATGTGGTGCTGTGGTGGCGATTCAAACGGGCAGGGTGGTTGTGAGAACCTGAGAGGCGGTACTCACCATGCTATGCCTTGAGCGCATAACAGGCTCGCCAGAGAGGGGGCAACCAAGGGGATAGCCTACCTTGGCAGGCTCCGCCGTTGTCTGGAGCCAAGGCATCCCTGGCGGCTACTCAGCCGGTCGCCGCCCAGCTACGACTGGCGTTCATGACTGGCTCTCAGCAGCCGGTAGCGATATGACCAGCAAAGTCGGGGGGGCACTGGGCTCGCTCAGCAGGCGCGCATCACCGCCCTGTGCCTGTGCCAGGGTGCGGATAGCATAACCATTGCTGCCCAGGCTGCCGGTGGGACGCTTGAAGAATTGGGTCTGCTCAGCGGGTGTGAGTGCGTGGGGCATGCTCAGCGTGATTTCGACCGGACCGTGGCGGCCCAGGTTGATGGTGACCTCGCCAGTTGCTGGGGCTGCATCACAGGCATATTTGAAGAGGCTGTAGAACAGCGAATGGCAGAGTGTGGCATCGGCCTTTACTTCCAACGGTGCGCTACCGGTAGTCTCGGTTGCCACGGCCAATAGTACCGGCTTGTCGACATATCGCTGCCGGAACAACGTGGCGAGATCCCGCAGCAACTGCCCTATGGGGATGGCCTGTATGCTGGGTTGCATCTGGCCTGCTTCGATCTGCAGCAGCTCGCTGGAGAGATCGAGCAGCTCTATGGTCTGGCTGGTGGCCTGCTCGGCAGCGCTGGCCATGGCTTGCTGCTCGGGGTTCAGCGCTGTTGCGCCTGCCAGGCTACGCAGGCCGGGGAGTATCGCTTGCAGGGGCTGCTTCAGGTCCTGCTGCATCAGCCTATCCATCTCGCTACGCAGATGGGCCAGCTCGCGCAGGCGGTCGAAATCTGTCTGCAACTGGCGTTGGTACTCAACATGGCGCATCAGGTTGCGTACCCGGAGCTTCATCAGTACCGGGTCTACCGGCTTGAATACATAATCCACCGCACCCATCGAGAGCCCCTTCTCGCGGGAGGCATCATCGGTCAAGCCGGTCACGAAAATGATGGGCATGTGTTCCGACGCCGGATGCTCGCGCAGCTTGGCGGCGACTTCGAAGCCGTCCATGCCGGGCATCATCACATCCAGCAGCATCAGGTCGGGCGGTGAATCAGACTGGCAGATGGCGATCGCCTTTTCACCGTTATGCGCCAGCTTGACCTTGTACTGGTCGCGGAAGAGACTGGCCACCAGTTGCAGGTTCTCCGGGGCATCGTCCACCACCAGTATGGTGCCCCGTTCGGGGTGTTCGTGTTCAAGCACCACGCCGACATCGCGCTGCAAGACCTTGAGTATGCGCTCCAGCAGGCGCTTGCCGGTAAAGGGCTTGATCACCAGATCACCGATGCCCAGCCGTATCGCCTGCTCGGCTGAGCGCCGATCCAAGCCACCCGACATCAAGACAAAGGGCAGGTCTGCCAGGGCCGGCTCGCCGCGCATGGCCTCCAGCAGCGCAAGGCCGGTCATGTCCGGCATATTGAGTTCGCTGACCACGATATGGACGCGCTCCGCATGCATCTGCTTCAGCGCCGTGGCGCCGCTGTCTGCCTGCAGCACGCGGCCAAAACCGCAGCCTTGCAGTTGTGCCGTCAGGGCGGCACGCATGGGTGGATCGTCTTCAGCAATCAGTATGCTCAAGCCACTCAGGTTCATGTTCAGCCTTTGATTTCGACATGGTCGGTGGGGTAGTCGCTGGCCAGCCGTTCAGTTTCTGCAATCAGCGCTTCCTCGCCATCGCTATAGCGTGCGGCAATCTGCCGAAAGGTCTCGTGTATGCTCAGAAAAGCGTCCACCACGTCAGGATCAAAGTGACTGCCACGCCCTTCGCGAATGATGTCGCTGGCCTTGTCGTGGGAGAACGCGGGTTTGTAGACACGCTTGGAGATCAGGGCATCGTACACATCGGCTACCGCCATCAAGCGGGCTGACATCGGTATGTCATCACCCACTAGGCCTTCCGGATAGCCTGAGCCATCCCATTTTTCCTGGTGGGCATAGGCAATCTCCTTGGCGTAGCGCAGGAAGGGAATGGTGCGCCCCAGCTCGGCTTCGGCCCGGGCAATGGCATCGCGCCCCAGGGTGGTGTGGGTTTTCATGATTTCGAACTCGTCGGGATCAAGCCGCCCGGGTTTGAGCAGGATGCGGTCGGGTATGCCGACCTTGCCGATATCGTGCAATGGGGCAGATTTGAACAAGGACTCAATGGCAGACTCGGTCAGCTCGCCGGCAAAGCGAGGATGAGGCTGCAGGTGCTGCGCCAAGGCCTTGACGTAGAACTGGGTGCGGCGGATATGGTTGCCGGTCTCGTTGTCGCGGGTTTCTGCCAGCGAAGCCATGGCCCGGATGGTGACATCCTGTATCGCAATGACTTCCTCGGTACGCTTGGCGACCTCGGCTTCGAGATAGGTGTTCTGGTCACGCAGGAAGTCACGCGCCACCTTGAGCTGCAGGTGGTTGTGCACACGCGCCAGGACTATGGCTGGGTTGATGGGCTTGGTGATGTAGTCCACCGCGCCCAGGTCCAGGCCGATCTTTTCGTCTTCGCTGGCGCTCATGGCGGTCAGGAATATCACCGGGATATCGCGGGTAGCACCATCGGCTTGCAGACGGCGCAGTACTTCGTAACCGTCCATCTCCGGCATCATGATATCGAGCAGTATCAGGTCCGGTTTGCCTTCACCCGCGGCAATCTGCAAGGCCCGCTCGCCATTGGGCGCCAGCTTGACCTTGTAGGCAGCCCGTAGCAATCCGCTCATCAGAGAGAGATTGTCCGGTGTGTCGTCCACCACCAGTACCGTATGTTTTTCCGTGAAATCCAATGGGTTGCTCATGCTGCGGTTTCCTCGCTCAATGCGGCCGTCTGCGCCTTGGCGGCGCGTAGGGCCGCCAGGGCATCGACCAGGATGTAGCTGCTGATGGCGCGCTCAATCGTGTTGTAGTGTGGTCCTAGGGCCGCTTTGAGCAGGCCGGCGTGGTTTTCGAACAGTTCGATGGCATCGGAGTCATCGTCGGCCAGCAACTGGTCTAGCTGCGTAATCAAGCGTCGGGCCTCGCTCCAGTCCACATCGGCGGCCTCCACCGTATCGACCTGCTCAGGCAGGGCTTGGGCGAGGGCGGCGATCAGTGCCCGGCAGTCGGCCTCAACGTTGGGCAGCATGGCTTCAATCTCGCTGGACGGTGCACCTTCCATCAAGGCCCGTTCAACTTCCCCGGCCAAGGCAGACAGGGCAGGTGCGCCTATGGTGGCGGCTGTCCCTTTGAGGGTATGCATGATCCGCCGGGCGTCATCGCGCTGATCGGCTGCCAGGTATTCGCGCGTTTGCGCGACAGCTGACCCTTGCCCACTGATGAATTTGCGTAGCATGCCCTCGTAAGCTGGGCGCTTGTTCAGCACCCGTTTCATGCCTGCCACGACATCCAGCCCGGGTATGCCCGCCAGCGGGTCGGGGCTGGCTGGCTCGGCTACCGGCGTACTCGCGGCGGACACTGGTGGGGGCTCGGGTGCTACCCGTGGCGCGGCGCGGGCCGGTATCCATTGCAGCAGCATGTCGAACAGCTCATCCGGGTCGATGGGCTTGGCGATATGGCCATTCATGCCGGCTTCGAGGCAGCGATCCCTGTCACTGCTCATGGCATTGGCTGTCATGGCCAGTATGGGTAGCTCGGCGAGTTCAGGGCGCTCGCGCAGCAAGCGGGTGGCAGTCAAGCCATCCATGACCGGCATCTGCATGTCCATCAGCACGATGTCGTAGCTGGCGTTCTCCAGCATGTCGAGCGATACCTGGCCATTCTCGGCGACCTCGACCACCAGGCCCGCGCCCTCCAGCAGATCACGGCCCACCTGCTGGTTCAGGTCATTGTCATCGACCAGTAGTATCCGTGCCCCATGTAGGGTGGATAGGTCGGTATGACCTACATTGCTGCTGCGGCGCGGTGCCTCCTCTACTGCCTCGCTGCCCAGGGCACGCATGGCGGCATCGAAGAGCAGCGAGGGGTTGACTGGTTTGACCAGCAGCAGGCGTATGCCAGCCCGTTCCGCGTCGTGGAAGACCTCTTCCCGGCCATAGGCGGTAACCATGACAGGGTAGGGGGGCTGGGGTTGGAGTGCCAGATGCTGATAGGTCTCCAAGCCGTTCATGCCCGGCATCTTCCAGTCCAGAAAGGCTATTTCATAAGGCTGGCCTGCTATCTGCGCTGCCTGGCTCATGCTCAGTGCCTGTGCGCCTGATTCCGCCTCGCCTACTTCAAACGTCATGCCACGCAGCATCTCTGCAATGATGTGGCGTGCCTGCGGGTTGTCGTCCACTACCAGTACACGGCGGCCCCGCAAGTCTGGGGCGGGCAACAAGGTTCGCACCTTGGCCGTACCTACGCCCAGCCGCGCGGTAAACCAGAAGGTGCTGCCACACCCCAGCTCGCTCTCCACGCCGACCTGACCGCCCATCAGCTCCGCCAGCTTGAGAGAGATAGCCAGGCCCAAACCGGTGCCCCCATACTTGCGGGTGGTGGAGCTGTCTGCCTGCTGGAAGGACTGGAACAGACGGGATTGCTGCTCAGGACTCAGCCCGATACCGGTATCCTGTACCTCGAACCGGGCCAGTACCGTGCCGTCTTCCAGCGCCAGTTTGCGCGCCCGCACCACGATCTCGCCGCTATCGGTAAACTTGACCGCGTTGTTGGCGTAGTTGATCAGTATCTGCCCCAGCCGCAAGGGGTCGCCCAGCAGGTCGTTCGGTAGCGCTGGGTCGATATCGAAGATTAGTTCCAGCCCTTTGGCAGCGCATTTTTCGCCTATCAGGTTGGCCACGTTCTCCAGTACTTCATGCAGCTCGAACTCAATGTTCTCGACATGCAGCTTGCCCGCCTCGATCTTGCTGAAATCGAGAATGTCATTGATCAGGCCCAGCAGGTGCTGGCCAGAGCGTTGGATTTTCTCAACATAGTCCCGCTGCTTGCTGGTCAGCTCACTCCCCAATACCAGGTGGCTCATGCCGATGACGGCATTCATCGGCGTGCGGATCTCATGGCTCATATTGGCCAGGAAGTCCGATTTCATCTGTGAGGCATCCTCAGCACGGGCACGGGCCGCTTCCAGTTCAACCTCATGTGCTTGTAGTGCTGCATTCGCCAGTGCGAGTTCGCCAGTGCGTTGGGCTACCCTGACTTCCAGCACCTCTTCATTGCGCTTGAGGGTTTCGACCAGCTCTGCCTGGGCTGCCAGGGCGATGGCCTTGGCTTTTTCGCGCTTGCGGAACTGCCGGGCCATGGCGATGGCCAGCAGGAGAGTCAGCAGGCACTGAAAAGCAGTCAGCGCCGTGGTCTGTATGGCCTGGTTACGGACTTCGGTGTTGCGCTCGTCTACTACCTGGGCCGATACGCGGGATGCGGTATAGGCCAGTTCTTGCACGGTCTCTCGCAGCGTGCCCAGCTTTTCACGCAGGGCCTGCATACCGGATGGGTCTATCGGCAGGTCAGCACTCATGCCCAGGTAGCGATCACCAATTGCTACAAATGCGGCCAGCTCGGACACCGCCTTGCTGTAGATGGGCTGGTCGGTCAGCAACGTCCTGGCGGTGCCGGTTTCGATGGCGCCCAGGCGACTGACCAAGATGTCGTAGCGCAGTTGCAGATCCTCCACCGGCATGCCGGCAGGGTCGAACAGGCGCTGATGCAGCGCATGGTCAAAGCGCTGGTATTCCACGTTGAGCTGAAGAAAGGCCCATAGTGCGTTGTCATCACCCCGCCGCATCACCTGGCCCATGTTCTGGAACTGGTGGTACTGGATGACGCCGATGGCGATATAGACCAGCATCAGGCTGGCCACGATAAGGCGTAGCAGGTATTTGCCGCGGAACATGCTGGCGAGGGCGGCTATTGCACCTGCAGGGCGTTGAGCTGCCAGGCAGAGCGGTTGTAGTAGATCTCAGCGCGCAGCTCAGTCTTGGTATCGAAGGGGTAGACGATGAACAAGGGGCCTTTTTCACGCACTGGCATGGGTTTGTCGTTCATTAATCGCGCCACGATCACATCATGCTGCTGGGCGTCTGCAAAGGGGATCTCGGTCTTGTAGTCGTTGAGGGCAACGGCCACGATCTTGCTACCCGTGGCACCCGCTGCCGCCAGTACATCGCGCAGCAGGGGGCCGGTAAATTTGACCGGTTGTGGGTACCAGGGCGTTTTGGTGGTGAAGGTCTGTTGTGGCAGCTTGGCCAGCATGGCCATGTCAAACACCGCACGGGGGCCATCGTTGGGCTTGCTGACCTTGCCGCTGATGGTGAGCGCTGTGCGCCCAACCGGCTTGTCCAGCGCCAGGCTGGGTTGTGTGCTTGCCAGTGCAGCGCCAAGCAGCAGGCTGCGGATCAGCATGGAACGGTAAACCATGAAACCTCCCCAATAGCAGAATGGCTTGTGACACCGCCAGCGCCCCCTTGGCTTGCATAGAAGCGAGGTGTTGGGGGCAGTGACGGCTATATATTTCTGTTGCCAAGCAGCACTATAGACAGCCCAATGCGCCTTTGCAGGCGGCTTGCGCCAGAACGCCCATCAGGCCAAGCCGGATGGTGCTTGGTCGGATAGCAACACGCAATTTTGGGGTGAGGGCTTGGTGCCGGATACCGTGGTGGTATCCAAGCCAGTTGTCGCCCATGTCGCAGCGCAGCTTGAGTGCAAGCCGGGTCCGGCGCATCATCGCGGCCTTTCAATCAGGGGGCATTACGCCATGCAAAACCAACGCGATCTGGAAGCCGGCATACAGACCGATTTCACCGACAGGCTCAGTTACGGCGGCTATCTGCGGCTGGATCAATTGCTGGCGGCACAGCAGCCACTCTCCAACCCGCCCCACCATGACGAGATGTTGTTTATCGTGCAGCATCAGGTATCCGAGCTATGGCTCAAGCAGCTGATACATGAGCTGCGGGCGGCAATAGGCCATGTAGCGCATGACGAGCTTGAGCCGTGTTTCAAGATATTGTCGCGGGCCAAGCTGATACAGCAGCAGCTATTCAATATGTGGGCTGTGCTGGAAACCATGACACCATCGGAATACGCCGAATTCCGTCCAGTGCTGGGTCAGTCGTCAGGGTTTCAGTCTTATCAGTACCGTACCCTGGAGTTCTTGCTGGGTAACAAGCATGCAGGCCAGGCCGAGGTGTTCAAGTACGATCCGGCGCTCTATGCCCAGATACAGCACGACCTGCATGCGCCCAGCCTGTGGGATGCCTTCCTGCAGCATCTGGCCAGGCAAGGCTTTGCCGTCCCTGCCGACCGGCTGACACGCGACTTCAGCCAGCCCTATGTGGCAAGCGAAGGGGTGGTGGCCGTGATGAAGGCCATCTATCAGAAACCACACGATCACTGGGCTGCCTACGAGATGGCAGAGAAGCTGGTGGATGTGGAGGAAGCCTTTCAGCTGTGGCGCTTCCGCCATATGAAGACGGTGGAGCGCATCATTGGCTTCAAGCAAGGGACCGGTGGTTCGAGTGGCGTCGCTTTCCTCAAGCGGGCATTGGAGCTGACTTTCTTTCCAGAGCTGTTTCAGGTTCGCTCGGTGCTGTGACCGGCTAGCCGAGTCTGCTGTCATTGGCATTGCGTTGAGCGGGGCAGGCTGCAGCCCCGCGCTCGGCGCCCGGTGCCCGGCGCAGCCTTAGGGAACCTTGCGGGCACCGCCCTGGTCTGCAAGAAAAGTGATGTCCGGTTTACCTGTTGCATTTGCAATACCGTTAGTATTCACTGGGATAACCGTTCGTAAGAAAATTAGCATGTTATGACCATGTTCTATAGCGAACGAGCTAGCATCAAAAAGCGGCCTCATACCGGCGTGCGGAAAAGCCTATAGCGCTACCCGTACAAACTACAAATCGGCCGCGGGTGAGGGTGGTGGCGCGCTCGGCGTACCACCCCTGCTGGAGAGAGGAAAATGATCCAGCGCCGTATCCGTCATGGCGATATCAGCGTAGGGCAGCCGCTGCAATGGAATGTCTACAACGACAAGGGCATTCTGTTGCTTGCCGAAGGCGGGCATATACAGACTCAGGCGCAACTGGATCGGCTGCTTGAGCTTGGCATTTACATCGAATCTACCCAGACCTGGCACCAGCCACCGGAATCTGCCATGCAGCAGGTGCTGCATGCCTACTACCTGCTGGCTGTGCTGCTGAGGCAACCCCAACCCCCCGCCGATTTTGCCGAGCAGGTACTCAATATCGCCCGCCAGATAGATAGTGCATGGGAGCAGGGGGCTGGTGTGGTCATGGCAACGGTAGTGCTGCGTCATGGTGGCCGCTATGCGGTGCGGCATGCCGTCAACACCGCCTGCGTGGCAGCCGGTGTATTGCGTGCCATGGGCCCGCAGGCGCCGGAGCGCTTGCCGGTGTTGGCGGCAGCACTGACGATGAACGTCGGCATGCTGGATTTACAGGACATGCTGGCCAGGCAGACCGAGGCATTGACGCCATCGCAGCAGGTGCGGGTGAGTTGCCACCCGCTGGCCGGTGCAGAGCGCTTGCGCAACGCGGGCGTGGACGACGAAGTCTGGTTGCGCGCGGTGGCCGAGCATCACGAAGCCATAGACGGCAGCGGCTACCCACACCATCTGCAGGGCAAACAGATATCGCCGGCGGCACAGATAGTCGGGCTGGCGGATCTTTTCTGTGCACGGGTGAGCGAGCGTGGCTATCGCCGGGCCGACAGCACCAAGATCGTCTTGCGGGATGTCCTGATAGAGCGCGGGCGGCACTTTGATGTGACCCTGGCGGCCTATTTCATCAAGGCATTGGGGGTCTACCCCATCGGCACCCTGGTCAGGCTGGCCAATGGGGAGATAGGCGTGGTCAGCGGTCGTACCGAGCGGGTGGATGCCCCCTGGGTGCATGCCTTGCTGGCAGTCGATGGCTCCGCACACTCGCCGCCACTGCGGCGAGATACCCATCAACCCGGCTTGTCCATACAGGATGCCCTGAGCAGCATGGATGTGGATATTGCGATCGACATGGAAGCCATCTGGGGCGGTGAAGCCAGGGACTTCCGTCTGGCTTCGCAGTCACTGGCCAGGCCGGAGGCGACCAGCAGTCCCATTGATTATTCGAACTACTCGATTTGATCGTGGATTTGAGCGTGGCATCACCATAAGAAAGCCGCAAAGGCCATGGGCCTTGAGCATTACTGTGCGGCGGCGAGAGCGGAGGACAGAGCATGCGCAGGATACGCCCTGATGAACTGGATGCGAGCTTGCCCCTGGGTTGCGATGTGTTGGATCACACAGGGCATCGCATCCTGGCAATAGGTAGCGTGCCGCAGGCGCAGCCTGCCTGGGCTCGCTGGCTGGCCGCCGGGCTGTATGTGGACGAACTCCTGTTGTGGCAGCAGCCACCTAGAACAGCAAGACAGCTGATACACCATGCGATTGCCACCTTGGCGCCGGTGCTGGTCAACCCTAGCGCCAGCCGTGATTTCTCGGCCGAGGTATTGGCGGTTGTGGATATGGTGCAAGAGGCCTGGCAGCGTGATCGCGATGTGACGACCGCCATGGTGATGCTGTGCCGTGACGGCCCGCAGGCTGCCCGGCAGGCCATCTACACCGCTTGCGTGGTGCTACGGGTATGGCGTGGCATGGGTGGACTGGAGGAGGCCGAAGCGCCCTTGCTGGCGGCGGCCATGAGCTTGCAGCTCGATGTGCAGGCGGCACCGCGCACAGTGTCATCTGTACTTGCCCTGCGTCAGCCTGATCTGGGCGATCTGCTGCCACGCCTGGGTGTGCATGATCAGCGCTGGCTGGAAAGTGCACGCCAGGCCGATATTCTGCGTGAAGGTGGTGATCCGGCCCACCGTTTGCGCGAGCGAGGGGTATCGGACGCGGCACAGTTGATTGCGTTGGCGGATCTGTTTTGTTTTCATGCCGATCATCCCGAGACGCGGCAGGGGGGGCAATCCAGGGCGGTGCTGCGGGATCTGCTGATCAGCCATGGCGAGTACTACGATGTGCAGATTGCCTCCTACTTCATTCGTGCCATGGGCTTGTATCCCTTGGGTACAGCCGTACAGTTGGCAAGTGGCGAGATAGGGGTGGTATGCGACCAGGGAGAGCAGCTGGATACGCCCTGGATATGCAGCTTGTTTACGCCGGCAGGCACTCCCTTGCCTGAACCGGCCTTGCGCGATGTCAGGATGGCAGGCAATGCGATACAGCAGTCGCTCAGTGCAGCAGCCTTGCCAGGCGAGGTCAGTCTGGTAGGCATATGGGGTGAAGAGGCACGCGATTACGGCATGCCCCATGCACTCCCCGTGCATGGCCTGCATCATTCCGTATAGCATGGCGGCTTACACGTAGCCGCCAGCAGCGTCGTCCATTCCCGCCATCCGCAGGATGGCACGACGATCAGTTGACCTTGCCTGGCGGTTGTTGCGATACCGGCATGGTGTATCCCTGCTTTGCCGGTATTGGTTCTATACCGGAGCCCGAATGACTGCCACTCTCACCCACATTGCCCATGCTGTCGCCGCACTGGGCGATGGCCCATTGTCTGAACCGGCACTGGCCGCGCATATCCACCCCTTGTTCAAGCAGGTGCTGGCTAGAGACAGCCATGAGATCTACCTGGCCAATCACTCACTGGGCAGGCCATTGGATGCCACGGCAGCCGACCTGGCGGAAGGCAGTGCTACCTGGTTTGCACAGTTGGATGATGCCTGGGGGCCGTGGTGGTCTGAGATGGAAGCCTGGCGGGTGGCAACGGCCAATTTGCTGGGTGCGGTGCGCGGCGATTGCATCGTCCCCAAGACCAGCGCGGGCCAGGGGCTGCGGGCTGTGCTCAATAGCTATGCCGGCACGCCGCGCGTACTCAGCACCGAGGCCGAATTCGATTCCATAGACCATATCCTGAAACAGTATGCCGCCCAGGGGCGTGCCGAACTGCACTGGGTGGCACCGGATGCCCAGGGCCTGATACAGGTGGATGAGCTGATCGCCAGGCTTGATGGCATGGATCTGTTAGTGGTGTCACAGGTGTTCTTTGCCAGTGGGCAGGTCTTGCAGGATATTCCCCGCCTGATTGCGGCGGCCCATGCGCGTGGCGTGCGGGTACTGCTAGATGTGTACCATGGCTATGGCGTGCTGCCGCTGGATCTGGCCGCGCTGGGCGTGGACTATGCGATCGCTGGTAGCTACAAGTATTTGCGTGGTGGGCCTGGCGTGTGCTGGCTGTATGTGTCGCCAGCCATGCTGGATGCCGGCCACACCACGCTGGATACCGGCTGGTTTGCCAAGCGTGAGCCCTTCGCCTACCGGCGGCCCATGCCACCGGAATTCGCTGCGGGTGGAGATGCCTGGCTGGAATCGACTTTCAATCCGCTAGGCTTCTACCAGGCCCGTGCAGGCCTGGCCCTGGTGTCGGCACTGGGCGTGGCCAGGCTGAGGGCTTACTCCTTGCAGCAAAAGGGCTACCTGTCGGGCCTGCTGACAGCCCATGGCATTCGCCACTTCGGTGTGGGGGAGGAGGCTGGCGCCTTCATCACGATACCTCATGCAGACCCGATGGCCTTGGCGAGCCAGCTCAAGGCAGCAGGTATCAATGGCGATGCCCGCGCCGCAGGCTTGCGCCTGTGCCCGGATCTGCTGAATACCGAGGCGCAGATGCGAGAGGCGGTGGAAGTGCTGGCGGCTATGCTGGGCTAGCGCCAAGCAGGCTGCCGTGTGCCGGTTACTGGTGGGCAGGTAGCCGCCGAGGATGTGAGGGGAGGGCGATTCAGTGTACAGTCGCCAACCCACATTTCGCATTGCCTGCCATGGCGATGCCGCCTGGATTAAACCCCTATGCTGGATGGATTACGGCAGCGCCTGGATGCGGTTGGCCTGCCTTTTCGAGCATTGCTGCTCAGCGATGCACTGATGCTGCTGGCCATGATGGTGGCGCGCGTAGCGGTGCCCTGGTGGATAGTCCACGAGGGTGGCGCCGGCCATCTGGCGTTGTATGCGGTGGTGCAGGCGGTCGTCGCCTTTGTCTCCATGCCTTTGCTGTCGCCCTTGGGCGACCGCTACAGCAAGCGCTTGCTGATTACCTTGGGTCTGTTGATCTTCGCGGCCGAAGGCGCGGTCATGGCTACCCTGGCTACGCTCGGCATCTACCATCTCTGGCTTGTCATCGTGCTGGAAGCGTTGCCGGTGATCGCCATGTCGCTGATACTGCCCGCATCGCTCAGTATCGCGGCCGACCTGGTGCCGGCCGAACGCTTTGCCGATGCCTTGGCCTTGCAGAAAAGTGCCCAGGCCTTCGGCCGTTTGATCGGGCCGGTGCTGGGTGGCACCGCGCTGGCTGTGTCCGGCACGGCTGCGGCATTGTGGCTGCATTGGGTGATGGTGCTGGCTGCAGCCATGCTGGCTTGGCGTATTCCCAGCATTGCCAGGCACCCGGGAGCAGGAGGCGCCAAGCGCTGGTGGCGGGATTTACGGGCTGGCCTGCGCGCTACCTGGAGCATACCCATAGAGCGAGGTCGCATTGCGATTTCCTTTCTGGTCATGGTCTGCTTTACGCCTGCGGTGGGCATGCTGGTGCCCCTCAAGGTGCAGTCACTGGGCTTGTCGGGCGCCTGGCTGGGGGCCTGTGAGGCGGCTTTGTCGCTAGGCATGCTGGCGGGTGCACTGGGCGTGGCAGCTTGGCTGGCGGACTACCTTGGGCGCTATCGCGCTGCTATCGGCGGCATCATGCTGGAGGGGCTGGCACTGGCTTTAGCTGGATTTACCAACAACCCCTACCTGCTGGTGATCTGCTATGCCGTAACCGGAGTGGGCCTGGCCATGGTCATGCTGGTAGGCCAGACGCATCGCATGCTGGCCATACCCGAGGATTTCCGTGCCCGCATCGTGGCAGTCAGCATGATGGTCATGCAGATCGCCGGCACCCTGGGGCCAGGCTTGGCCGGCATTGCGCTGACATCCATACCGGTGCGCGAGGTCTATGTGGTGTTCGGCCTGGCTGAATTTGTTTTTGCCTTTGGTTATTTCCTGGTACCGCGTTACCGCGAGTTTCTGGCACTGGGCCATGAAGAGGTACGCGGCTGGTATGGGCGGCAGTTTCCCGGTGCTTTCCGGCGGGCCGAATCCGACAGCGATTTACCCATGAGTGGCAAGTCCTAACACCCGAGTCTTCGCTTGTGCAAGCCCTGGGCCAAGGTGCGATGCTGGCGGGTATCGGGAGGGTGGGTATGCTGGCGGCAAACAGACAAAACATGGCGGCATTGGGGAAGCCGTTCCGGCTACTGCTGGTGAGCGAGGTATTGACGGTACTCTCCATGCTGGTGGGCCATATTGCCGTGATGTGGTGGGTGGCAGAGCAAGGCGGCGCCAAGGACCTGGCCATCTATGGGGTGATGATGTCGGTCACCATTTTTGTTGCCATGCCGCTGCTGTCGCCGTTGAGCGATCGTTATCCCAAGCGCATCCTGCTGGGATGTGGATTGACCGTGCTGACGGTCGAGACCCTGCTGTTGTCGCTGCTGGCGCAGTTCTGGCCCTATCAGCTCTGGGTGCTGATACCGCTGGAGATGGTCGCCGTGGTGGCCATCGCGGTCATGCAGCCGGCTGTGATGACGATTACCGCCGAGCTGGTACGCAGTGAGCAGCTCGCCGATGCCCTCAGTCTGCAGAAGAGCGCGCAATCATTGGGGCGCATGCTGGGGCCGGCACTATCAGGCCTGGTGCTGGCATGGTCTGGTGTACAGGCGGCGTTGTGGCTGCATGTGGCGATGTTTGCGGTGGCCACCTGGGCGGCTTTTCGCATCCCGACCGGCAGCTACCAGGCGCCAACACGGCAGCGCCATTGGGGGCGGGAGCTGTTTGCCGGCCTGCGGGCCAAGTGGGTGATACCGGTAGAACGCTATTGGACTGGGCTGGCTTTCCTGACCATGCTGTTCTTTGGCCCGGCCATAGGCATACTGATTCCGCTGCGGGTGCAGTCGTTGTCGCTTTCGCCGGCCTGGCTGGGCGCCTGCGAGGCGGCGCTGTCTGCAGGCATGCTGTTGGGTGCCCTGGTGGTGGCGCGTTGGGCTACCCAGCGCTTTGGCCGCTATCGGGCCGCCGTGGGCGCGTTGATGGGGGAGGGCCTAGCCCTGGGCATGATTGGTGTGCTGGATGTGCGCATTGCCTTGCCACTCTGCTTCTTTGCGACGGGCCTGTGCTTGTCGGTAGTGCAATTGGTGGGTCAGACCCACCGCCTGTTGGCCGTGCCCGAAGATTTCCGTGGGCGCTTCAGTTCCAGCAACCTGATGGTCATCCACCTGGCCGGCACCTTGGGCCCGGCCATGGCTGGTTTGCTGCTATTGCAGCATGGGGTAGCGGAGATCTATCTGGTATTCGGTGCCGGCCTGCTGCTGTTGGCAGCCTGCTATCCCTTGCTGCCTGGCTATCGTGCCTTTCTGTCACTGGATCACGATACGGCGCGCAACTGGTATGGCCGCCAATACCCACAGGCCTTCGAAGCCGGCAAATAGCCATGCACGCTGCCTGGCCGAAGCCATTGCAGGATAGTGCAAGACTGCCGGCACCAAGTCGGCAATCATGATGACTATGCCTACCCTGTCTACCTCCACACTTTGCGCGCTTGCGGCCATCCTGCTCTGGGGTTCGCTTGCTTTGATCTCCGTTCGCCTCTCGAGCGTCCCGCCTTTTCTGCTGGTGGGGGTGGCGCTGTGCATAGGTGGCTTGTGCGGCCTGCCGCGTTGGCGCGACTGGCGCATACCCGGCAAGACTCTGTTGCTGGGCTGCTATGGCCTGTTCGGCTATCACTTCTGCCTGTTTCTGGCATTGCGCTATGCACCGGCGCTGGAGGCCAATCTCATCAACTACCTGTGGCCCCTGCTGATCGTACTGCTCTCACCGCTGATATTGCCCAATATGCGGCTGACTGGTCGGCATGTGCTGGGTGGGCTGCTGGGTTTGTCGGGCTGCGTGCTGATCGTGCTGGGCAAAGGCGTGGTATCGCTTGGCAGCCAGCACCTACTTGGCTACGTGCTGGCGGCCATTGCAGCGGTAATGTGGGCAACCTACTCCTTGCTGACACAGCGCGTACCGCCATTTCCTACCGGGGCGGTGGGGGGCTTTTGCATGGCATCGGGCTTGCTGTCTTTGCTGGCGCATGCGGCATTGGAGCCGGCATACCGGATAGGGGCGGCAGAATGGGCCTGGCTGGGCCTACTGGGCCTGGGCCCCATGGGGGCGGCATTCTTTCTGTGGGACGCCGCGCTGAAGCGGGGCGATGCACGGGCGATCGGTACGCTGGCCTATTTGACGCCACTCTTGTCCACCGGTCTGCTGGCTGCATTCGGCGGTGGCCAATTTGGCTGGCAGGCCGCTGTGGCACTGTGTCTGATACTCGCCGGTGCCTGGCTGGGGAATCGCACTGCGGCATGACTTGAGCGCCCGGTGCCCGGTATGATCTGCCCATTGTTCAACCGTGGGCACCGCAGGTGTCCCGCCTACCGGAACCCTCCTTATGTTCGACACCATGGAACAGCGCTTCCGGGCGCTGAAAACGCGCGCTGATTTTTGCGCCCTGCGCTATGTGGAGGAAGACGGCGAAACGCTGGCCGTGCGCCAAGGCGTAGCCGAGCCGCTGCGTCGCAGGCTGGATCGGGGCGCCATGATTACCGTGCTGCACAAAGGGGGGTACGGCTATGCCGCGACGGCCGATTGCTCCAGTGCCGGCTTGCAGGCTGCATTGGACCGGGCAACTGCCTGGGCAGAGGCCACCGCAGGCCATGCCGTGTACGACTACAGCCAGATACGCCTGCCCAAACCAGAAGGGCGCTACCTGGGGCCGGGTGCCGAACAGGCGCTGGATTGGAATCGCAAGGCCTTGCTGGATCTGCTGCTGGATGAATCTGCCGCTGCCAAGGCTGGCGACGAGCGTATTGTGGACTGGTCTGCCGAACTCTCTCGGCTGGCCGTACGGCAGCGCTATGTGACCATGGGGGGCGGTGCGGTGGAGCAAGCCTTCCAGATGCTGATACCTGGCCTCTCGGTCACGGCCTTTGCCGACGGTGAGTCGCAGACCCGTAGTCT
The DNA here is from genome assembly GCF_036961565.1 of Chitinimonas sp. JJ19. Taxonomy (NCBI): domain Bacteria; kingdom Pseudomonadati; phylum Pseudomonadota; class Betaproteobacteria; order Neisseriales; family Chitinibacteraceae; genus Chitinimonas; species Chitinimonas sp. JJ19. The sequence goes on along the minus strand of NZ_JBAMDD010000009.1, from coordinate 181,500 downwards.
GGGTGGCCAGTATGGCGGCATCTGCCGCCAGGGGGGCATGGAGATCGTGTCCGAGGCTGGCCTGCTGGGCGCTGGGCGCCGAGTGGCGGATGAGGCGCTGGAACTGCTGGCAGCACCTAACTGCCCCAGTGGCACCATGGATCTGCTGCTGATGCCCGAGCAGATGATGCTGCAGATACACGAGAGCATAGGCCACCCGCTGGAACTGGATCGCATACTGGGCGACGAGCGAAATTATGCCGGCACCAGCTTTGTGACCCTCGATATGTTCGGTCACTATCAGTACGGCTCCCCCTTGCTCAACGTTACCTACGACCCGCGCCAGCGCAATGAGTTTGCCGCCTATGGCTGGGACGACGACGGCGCGGTGGCCGACAAGGTCTGGCTGATCGCCGATGGTGTGTTGCAGAAACCGCTGGGGGGCGAGATATCGCAGGCACGCGCCCGCGCTGCCGGTTTTGATATCGGCGGGGTGGCCAATAGCCGCGCCTGCAACTGGAACCGTCCGCCCATAGACCGCATGGCCAATCTCAATATCGAGCCGGGCGACAAGCGCATGGATGAATTGGTGGCTGGCATAGAGCGTGGCGTGCTGATGAACACCAATGTGAGCTGGTCCATCGACGACTCGCGCAATAAGTTCCAGTTCAGCTGCGAGTACGGCAGGCTGATAGAGAACGGTGAACTCAAGGGCGTGGTGAAGAACCCCGGCTATCGCGGGATATCGGCCACCTTCTGGCGATCGCTCAAGGCTGTGGGCAATGCTGCGACCTTCGATGTGATGGGCACGCCTAATTGCGGCAAGGGCGAACCCAACCAGGCTGTGCGTGTAGGCCATGCCTCGCCGGCCTGTGTCTTTGCCGATGTGGATGTATTTGGAGGAGAAGCCTGATGCGGGCGCATTTTTCCCGGCTGGCAGAGCATCTGCGTAGCCAGTTGCAGGCTGGTGAGGCCTTTACCTTGTGGCTATCGGCTGAACGTACCGATTTTGTTCGCTTTAATCACGGCAAGGTAAGGCAGGCAGGCCAGGTGGCGCAGTCCTACCTTGATATCAAGCTGGTACTGGGGGAGAAACACGTCAGCCAGAATCTGTCGCTGGCCGGCAATGACGATGACCTACCCCTGATCGACCGCATTCTGATAGAACTGCGCGCGGCCCTGCAGGATGTGGCAGATGACCCTTATATGCTGCTCAATGCGGTGCCACAGAGCAGCGAGCGACTCGATGCCACGGCGCTGCCACCGAGCGAAACCATGGTGGCGGACATATTAGCCGCTGCGGAGGGCGTGGACCTTGTCGGCATACTGGCTGCAGGCCCTGTGCAATATGGCTTTGCCAATAGCCAGGGCCAGCTCAATTGGCAGGAGACCGTCAGCTGGAACTTCGACTGGAGCCTGTACGCTCATGGCGACAAGGCGGTAAAGCGGGGTTCGGCCGGCAAGGTGTGGTCCAGCGAGCAGCTGCGGATCGAAATCGCCGAAGCGCGTGAGCAATTGGCGCTGCTGAAGCGCCCAGTCAAGACCCTGGCCCCAGGCAGCTACCGCGCCTACTTTACCCCGGCGGCGCTGGCAGAGCTGATGTCCATGCTGAACTGGGGTGGATATTCCGAAAAGCAGCTACGCGCCAAGCGCAGCCCCTTGCTCAAGCTGGCCGATGGCGAACTCAGCTTCTCGCCCATGCTGACGGTAACGGAAGATACCTTGCAAGGGTTGGCGCCGGCATTCCAGGCCGAAGGCTTTATCAAGCCCGACCGCGTGCCGCTGATCAGCGCAGGCAAGTACGCCGGTAGCTTGGTCAGCCCCCGCACCGCCAAGGAATACGGCATCGCAGGCAACGGTGCAGGCGTTTGGGAGAGCAGTGAATCGCTGGACGTGGCGGCGGGCAGCTTGCCTCATCAGGATGTGCTGAAGGCGCTGGGTACGGGGTTGTATGTCTCCAACCTGTGGTACCTGAACTTCTCGGATCGCATGGCTGGCCGTGTCACCGGCATGACACGTTTTGCCACCTTCTGGGTGGAGAACGGCGAAATCGTGGCGCCACTCAATGTCATGCGCTTTGATGATTCGCTTTACCGCCTGCTGGGCAGCGAACTGGAAGCATTGACAGTAGAGCGTGACCTGCTGGCCGACCCCGGCAGCTACGGTGCACGTTCCAGCGCCAGCGCCCGCTTGCCGGGTGCCTTGGTACGTGCGGTGAATCTGGTGCTGTAAGGCGTATCAGCACAGCACGACCAAGTTGCCTCAATCCATTGCCCAGGAGCACAGCATGACACAGCAAATCGCCACTCTGGCCGGAGGGTGCTTCTGGTGCCTGGACGGGGTATTCAGCCGTTTGCGCGGGGTATCGCGCGTGGTGTCGGGCTATATGGGCGGGCATACCGACAACCCCAGCTACAAGCAGATCTGCAATGGCGACACCGGCCACGCCGAAGTCGTGCAAGTGCATTACGACCCATCGCTTATCGGCTATGCCGACCTGCTTGAGGTCTTCTTTGTTATCCACGACCCGACAACCTTGAACCGACAGGGCAATGACGTGGGTACGCAATATCGTTCGGCGATTTTCTACCATGATGCCGAGCAAGAGCAGCAAGCCAGGGCGGCCATTGCAGCCTTGGCTCTCGATGGCGATCTGGCAGGGCCTATTGTCACCGAGGTAGTCCCTGCCACCACCCTGTGGCCGGCTGAGGACTACCATCAAGGGTATTTTGACGCCAACCCCTATCAGCCCTACTGCATGGCGGTAGTGGCGCCCAAGGTGCGCAAGGCGATGGAAAAATTCAAATCACTGACGAAATGAGTAGCGTGAGTTGAATTTTCTAATAGGGCTGGCACCAGTTGCACTGATGTTCTGCATCTACCTTGGAAATTTCGACCACGACAGGGGCGCAGGTTGGCAGGTGCTGGCGGGCTGGCAGGCAGTGAACTGCCGCCGTGGCTGAAGCAAAGGGCGCGTCGGGCGCCCTTTGTTTATTGCTCTATGGGTGGTGGGGCAATCATTGGCCGGGTGGAGAGTGCAGAGTACATACGGCCCAGGGCATAGGGGCGGGCCATGGCGTGGTTGCTGTTGAGTACGCGCAGCAGCAGGCCTTCCTTGGCGTCTTGGGCGACGACCACAGGCTGGCTGATGGTGCGGGTGTCCTTGGACCAGACAACTGGGCCCGTGGTAAGGAGTACGCCGTCGATATACAGGCCGAAACAGCGGTTGATCATTTCCTTGTCGGCCTTGCTGGCCTTGAAGCGCTTGGGGTCAATAACCATTTGCAGCGTTTCGGTTGACCAGGTCAGTACATCGGATTCGCCCAGCACCAGCTTGGGTGGCTTCTGGCCCAGCACCAAGGGATCTTGCTGGCAATTGAGGGCTTCCTTGGGCAGTGGGCTGCCGAAGCGCAGTTGCAGGCGGTCGGCCTGGGCCTGGCTAGCCAGGAGTAGCAGCAAGCAGAGTGGGGCAAGGTATTTCATGTGATTGGGCTTGTCTGTGGTGGTTGTGTGGTCTTGGGCATTACGCCCGAGTAGCTTGCTTCAGCAGTCTTTTGCTATCGCAATGCGGAGCTGCATCCATGGGCTAGCACTTGGCTGCCACGCACTAGCTGCTGACAGCGCCTTTATGAGACCCAGCGCAGCTGAATCCGGCTAGTTGCGACTCTACCCGGAATCAGCTTGATTGTGGCCTATTTGCCGGATTTTGCGGCGACTTCGAATTCGCCCACAAACACGGTTTCGCTTTCTCCCTTGAGCCTCAGGGTAATCATCTGCTCTTTGGCGCTAGCCTTGCCAAAGCCCGTGGTGAGCTTGAGCTGCAGCGTGGTTTCGCCGCTCAGCACCTGTTGCCGCTGGCCATAGAAATTGGCTTCTATCTTGTATTTTCCCGGCTTCGCTTGCTTCAGCGAGAACTCCTCGGGCCCATAGCCGCCGGTAAAGTCGCGTGACATGCGCCCGCCCTGGTAGGTCAGCCGGTGGGCGTAGTAGCATTTCTCGCCATTGGGGTCGGTGACCCACAGATCCATATCGCTGTTATCCGCATCCCAGGTCAGCACGGCTCGGATGTCGAGCGGCAGGTTGCGTAGCAGCCTGCCATCTATCTGGCGGGTGTCGAGCTTGGTGGGCGCATTGGCCACGATGGCGTTGAGTTCGGCCAGGGCGATCAGTTCCACCTCGGCAAAGCGGTCGTCCCAGGGGCGGGTAATTACTTCATAGAGGGTATCGATGGCGTCCTGATGGCGTTGTTGTGCGGCGTAGGCCAGACCCAGGTCGCGGAAGGACTGCGGTTCCTCCTCGGCCATCTGGCGTACGCGCTCGAACACCGGCACGGCGAGCTCTGGCGCACCGGCCTGTAGCAGACGGTAGCCCAGTATGCGCAGCACCTGGCGGTTCTCCAGGTCCATTTCAGCGAGGTTGGAGAGTATGCGCAACGCCAGGTCGCGCTGGCCTTTGTCCAGAAAGATATCAGCGGCATCCAGATAGAAGGCGCTGCTATTGAGGTAGCTGGGTTTTTCGTCCAGGTAGATCTGGTAACGTTGCTCGCTGGTGGCGGCGCGTAGCCGGCGGGCATAGGGGGCATTGGCCTGCCAGGGTTTGAGCGCAATGCTGATATGGGCTGGCGTGGCGCCATCGTCATCGGCCACAGCGCTCACGGCTTTGCTGCGCGCTGCCATGGCGGGTGCGGGCGCGGGCATGGGGGCTGCGGCTGCCATGGGCGGCGCACCGGCCATCTCGGCGGCCATGCCGGCCGTGCCCATTTCTGCTTCCGCCTGGCGCTTTGCCGGCTTGGGCCGTGGCGGCTTGCCTTTGGGCCAGGCTTGCTCCCACCAACTGATTTTCTCCTGGAACTCCCGCACTACGTCCTCCAACTGCCTGGTGCGGGCTTGCACCCGCATGCGCACCAGGCCTGCACGGATTTTCTCGAAGCGGGGCAGGTAGTCTGCCGGCGGCGTGATGTCATAGCGGGCGTAGTCGTCCACATTGTCGAGTACCAGCAACGAGGTTTCGGCGGTGACCAGGCTGAAGCGCTTGCCCAGGCGGGTGATTTCGCCGCGATTCAGTTGTGGCTCGGCTCCCAGTTGGGCAATGCGGTAGCGTGCCCACAGGCTGGCTGCATGGGGGTGATCGGGGGCGTCGGTACGCAGTGCGATGCGTTGCTCGCTTGCCTGGCCGTTGAGCAGGAGCTTGATGCGCAAGGTGTCATTGGCGCTGCGCAGGCGGCCGGCGATGCGCAGCAGGCCGTCCTCGGCATAGGGCGAGGCGGCCACCAATTGCTCGGCGCTGTCGGCGGCCAGGCCGACGATGCGGGCTTCGTCGTTCAGCAGTTTTTTTGCGGCCAGCGGTACATCCTGCGCGCTGCCAAGCTGGATGGCGCGGCCGCCATACAGGCTGGCCAGGGCGCCGAGACGGGTGCTATCACCGCCGTTGCTGCTGTCTATGGCATAGAGCCGTTGGTGGCTGCCCAGCTTGGGAAAGCTGCCACTGCCATAGTTGGCCAGGCCGTCGGAAAACAGCAGGTACTCGGCCGTGCCGGGGTGGGGATGCCAGCCATCCAGTGCGGTTGCACCGTCATATTGGGTGGCTTGCAGCGCGCTGCGCAGGGCTTCCCAGTTGCCGTTGACGATGCGGAAATGCTGTACTGCTTCGGCACGGTCACGCAGGCGCACCAGACGTACCTCGCCATTGCCCATGGCGGCAAAGTAGCGATCCAGCAGGGCAAGTTCGGCAGCATGTTGCCGGCGGGCGCCAGAACTGGAGCTATCCCATAGCAGGCCTATCTGTCTTGGCAGTGCGCGCGGTGTGGCGGTATCGGCAACAGGCAGTTCGGCCACAAAGAAGTGTTCGCCATCGAATGACTGGCGGTAGACCGTGGGCGCGGCAGCGGTTGGCCATTGCAACTGCAACTGACCACGGGGGGTAAAGTTGTCACGGTCAAGTACGGCGCTATAGCCCTGCGCACTGGGCTTGAACTGCAATTGGGTCAGCGCGCCTTGCAGGCTGGGTGCCTGGCGGCTGGGCAGATCGATGGCCAGGTGGAAATCGGCTACCGCGTTGAAATGGTCCAGCGGCAGGCGGTAGCTGTATTGCTGGCCGTCGCGGGGGATGGATTCGCTGATGCGTATCTGCACCCGCCGCTCGCCCTGGGCGGGGATGGGGTAGATGCGCAGGCGGAAGAAATTCCCGGCGGTGGATTCCAATAGCGCGGGATCAACTTGGCGGCGCTCTATGGAGTCGAAGACCTCGCGCCCTTTGGCTTTTTCTACCGGTACGGCTGGCCGCATGGCGCCGTCTATATCCAGCGCAAAGCCGGCGATCTGTTGGTGCGGCAGCAGTGGGAACTGCAGATTTCCTTCCAACTGCCTGCCATTGGGGTTGTGGAAGGTCATATCCAGGGTGGTCTCGGCCTGGCTACCGGCAACGCGGACACGGACGTCGAGCTGCTTTAGCTGAATCGGTACTTCGTTGGCACGGGTGCCGCTGATGAAGGGCTGCGGCATGGGCAGATTGATGACCGGCGGTGTGGCGGCCAGCAGCAGGGTGGTGGCCAGACCGGCCAGGCAAGCGCGCCAGAGTGCGTGTGACATATTGCTTCCTTAGGATGAGCGGCGTTGCTGGGTTAAACGGTGCTGCTGGGGTAAACGGGTTAACCGTGGGTGACCAAAATTTGGGGTATTTTCTTTTTGCCCATCAAGCCCGTGGCGGGGGGCAGGTAGTGGCGCCGAAGGCGAGCGGCCTGCTCAAGTTATGGCATAAATGGACGATGGCAGGTCTTGCGGCTAGCTAAGGGAGATAGACAGCCACACGGCTAGGCTTCTAACACTGGATTAACGTACTGTTTTGGCTTGATTATTGCTTAAATATTTGCGGGGGCGTGCAAGTTGACGCAGGAGGCAATATGGCGATCAAAGGTATAGAAGCGGGCGGTTTCAACTACGCCCAGTTGAACAAGGCTGTGGCCGATAGCAAGGTGGCGAATACGGCACATGAGGATTTTGCGGTCAAGCTGGCCAGTTTCAAGGCACAGGCCATGGGGGCGCTGCTGGGATCGGTTGGCGGCAATGGCGAGCAGGGTGGGGGGCTGGATGGCGTATTTGGCACCCAGGGTAGCAGCACCGGCCTGGATGCCATTCTGTCGCCCAGCCACTTGACGGCGAAATCACAGGTCGGCAGCCTGAACCCGGCTGGGTACAACATGGCCCTGTTCGACCCGCAGGCCGGCTACAACATGATGAGCCTGATCAACAACCGCGAAGTAAGCTACAAGGCCCAGTATGAGGGGCTAAGCCGCCTGCAGCCTGCTGTGACACGGATGCAGCAGTTGGGCACCAGCCTGGGGGGGATGACAACCGAGACGGCGCCTGCTGACATCAAGGCCCAGTTGCAGGGCTTTGTGGCGCAGTACAACAGCTGGATCAAGGATTTTGCGGTAGACATGCAGCCCGGTGGTGCCCTGGCCGACAGCAGTGCGGCCAAGGTGACGCGGCATGAGCTGGAGCAGAACCTGACCAGCCCTTTCAATGGCGCGGTTCATGGCGTGCAGGGCATGCGTGCGCTAGGGGTGACCATAGACCCGGTCAGTCATATGGCTAGCCTGGATGCTGCCACGCTGGATGCTGTGCTGGCTGAAAAGCCGCTGGGCGTCGTGGCGACGGTGCGTGAATTTGCTGGCAACTTTGCCAAGTCGGCCGAACTGCTCAACCAGGCGGATAACTTTATCCCACGGCAACTGGACAACCTGAGCCGGGCACTGGCCTATATCGGCGCCAACAAGAGCGCCTGGCAGGCGGAGTTTGGTATGGGCGATGCCGCCAAACCACTGACCACGCAGGTGGCCCAGGCCTTGGCGGCGTATAAGGCTTAGAGCCTGTTCACGATCTTTTCACCCCGTCGCTGGACCGGAAAAGGGTTAGGTACAAGGCGGGCGACGCAGGCAATAACGGGTTATTACCAAGGAGTCCAACGCAGTACATGACCCTTTTCCGATCCAGCCCTGCGGGTTCCGGGCATTGCCGGCAGCGACCGGCGTTACAAGCCGCTTGCGGTACCGGTACCGGAACCCGTACCGCGGCGCGGCTTGCGCCTTGTCCGCTATCCGGCACTGCACGGAACGACGGGGCGAAAAGATCGTGAACAGGCTCTTAGTGCTGGAGGCATGGCTGCCGTGGCTGTTGTGCCAGCTATGGCAGTTATTGCCGCCTGTTTGCCACGGGTCTGCCAGGCACGCTTAGCATAAGACAGCGGCGCGGCGCTGATTCGGCGATAATGCGGGCCTTCTGTTGATGGCCCTGTCCCGCATGTACCTGCGTCACTTTGCCCTGAACGAGGCGCCGTTTTCCATCGCGCCGGACCCACGCTACCTGTATATGAGCCAGCGCCACCAGGAAGCCTTGGCGCATCTGCTCTATGGCTTGAGCGGTGATGGCGGCTTTGTGGTGCTGAGCGGCGAGGTGGGGGCGGGCAAAACTACGGTATGCCGCTGCCTGCTGGAGCAGATACCGGCCAGCTGTGATCTGGCCTATGTATTCAACCCCAAGCTCACTGCAGAAGAGCTGCTGGCTACGCTCTGCAGCGAGTTTGGCATTGTGCCGCCTGCGCCAGACCACAGCATCAAGGCCCTGGTCGATGCGCTCAACGGTTTTTTGCTGGCAGGCCACGCCCAGGGGCGCCATGCGGTAGTGATCATCGACGAGGCGCAGAATCTCTCGGCCGAGGTGCTCGAACAGATGCGATTGCTGACCAACCTGGAGACCAACGAGCGCAAGCTGTTGCAGATCATCCTGGTAGGACAGCCTGAACTTGACGAGATGCTGGCCCGGCCCGCGTTGCGCCAGTTGGCCCAGCGTGTGGTGGCCCGTTACCACCTGGCGGCACTAAGCCGAGCCGAGGTGGCTGCCTATGTACGGCACCGTTTACAGGTGGCGGGCTGCAATCGGCCGTTGTTTGCGGATTCCCTAATGACCACGCTCTATCGCCTGAGCGGTGGCGTGCCACGGCTGGTTAACCTGCTGTGCGACCGAGCACTGCTGGGTGCCTATACCGAGGGCAAGCAGACGGTGAGCCGACGCATCCTGGTACGCGCTGCCAGCGAGGTATTGCCGCTGGCCCACAAGCGCGCCGGCCCGCGTTGGTGGCCTTGGGCGGGCGTGGCAACGCTAGGCCTAGCAGGCTTGGGCCTGAAGCTGTTGTTTACTGCGCAGCAAGCCGCCTTGCCCGAAGTGCCAGCGCCCGTACCTGCTGCAGAACCTGCGGCCGCAGCGGTCAGCAAGAAGACTCCGTTGGTTGTTGCCACGCCACCCGTGGCCAAGCCCAGTCCCCCACCGGCCAGGGTGCTGCCCGATTTGAGCTGGCCAGACGAGGCGGCACGCCTGCAGGCGACGGACACTGCCTTTGCCGGGCTCTATCAAGCCTGGGGGCAGGATTACAACCCGACCGAGCGCTGCCCCAAGGTGGCTGCATTGCGCTGCCGCAATGCGCGGGGCGGGTTGGAGGAGTTGCGCCAGTTTGATCGACCCGCCGTACTGTATCTGGTGGACGCGACCGAGCGGGAAGTGCCGGCCTTGCTGCAGAGTATGGATGCACAATCGGTCGGCCTGCTGATTGCAGGCCAGCCACAGCGCATCAGCCATGTCGAGCTGGCGCAGTATTGGTCTGGCCGATATACCTTGCTGTGGCGTGCGCCGGATGCACCACCGGGCGCCGTACGGCTGGGTGATGGCGGCCCGTTGGTCGCCTGGCTGGCCAGGCAATTGGATGCCCTGGAGCATCGCTCAAGCACGCCGCCTGTGTTTGACGAGGCCTTACGCGCGCGGGTGAAGCAGTTTCAGCTGGCGCAAGGCCTGGCACCAGATGGCCAGGTAGGTGCGCAAACGCTGGTCAGGCTCAGCCTGGTAGGCGATATGGCGGCGCCCAGCCTGAGTGGGAGGAACTGAGATGTCTTATATATTGGACGCACTGCAAAAAGCAGAGCGTGAGCGCAAGATGGGGGCGGTGCCAACGCTCCATACCACCCTGGCAGCACCCATGCCGGAGGTTCGTCCCACCCAATGGTTCTATCTGATTTTGGCGCTGATCTTGGTGGCTTGCGGCGTCTTGATAGGCTGGCTGCAACCCTGGCGCCAGGCCGATGCTGCGGCAACCGCTGCTGCACCGGTAGCGCAGCGCATCGAACCCACCCAGCCGGTTGTGGCGGCCACCCCGCTACCCCCTACACCGGCGGCACCACCCGTGGCGGCCAATGCGCCACCGGCCGCGCCGGTTGACCCTGTGCCCACTCCGTCGCCGATAGCCCAAGCTGTGCCCGCTGCCACGGTTGCGGCAAGGCCTGCGCCGCCTGCTGCTGCGCCAGCACCCACAGTACCAGCCCAGCCGCTTGGCGAGCCACCACTGCTGGATACCTTGCCAGCCGCGCTACGACAAGGCATACCCGCGATGACGGTACTGGTGCATTCCTACTCCAGCCAGCGCAAGGACAGGGTGGTGATGATCAACAACAAGCCACTCCACGAAGGCGACTACCTGACAGCTGAGGTCAGGCTGGAAGAGATCACCCCCGAGGGGATGATCTTCATCCACAAGGGGGTGAGGTTCAGGACGGGCGTGCGTTAGTGGCCTTGCCTGTGGAGATAGGAAAAGGGGCTTTGCAGCCCCTTTTCATACATCTTCTACAGATCAGACAGTTGCTGCCAGCATCTCTGCCTTCAACGTCTTGATGCATTCATCTGCTGCAATGCCCAGTTCCCGCTTAAGGACAACAGCTTCATTGGCCATCAGTTCGTCATAAGTTGGCGCATTGGTATTGCTTTCCGGTACCCATTTTGCAATGGCCCTGCGTTACCGCGACGCAGGCATTGGCCTGGTCGCGTCCTTAACTAGTTCGCCGCAGCCACACACTGCGCCGGCTGCCGGTAGGCCGCAGGGTTTTGTGGGTCGTAGCCATCGGTCAGCGTACACAGGAAAGCCGTCATGTCACGAATCTCGGTATCGCTCAGCGCTGGCGGGCCGTTGCGGCGGAACGGTGGGCCTTGGGTGATGTTGCCGGCCAGGGCGGTGGGTAGGTCGTTGTAGCGGATGTCGGCCGAGCCATCGGCCTTGGTGTACCAGCGTGCCGGTGTGAGTTCACGGCTAGTGTAGAAGCTGATGACCTGGTTGAGCGTGCTGAATACCCCGTTATGGAAGTAGGCCTGTTTCACCGCCACATTACGCAAGGTCGGCACCCTGAACATGCCGCAGAGCGCGCGATTGCCGGCAAGGTCGGCGCGGACAGGCCCGCATAACCCCATGTCGTAGTACAGGTGATGGGGCACACCCAGGTTGGCCCCGTTGGCGGTGATAAAACTGGGCAATGCGGTGCCGTCGCGGTTGTAAGGGATGGCCCAGTTACGGGGTATGCCCAGGTTGCGGTAGCTATGGTCGGTAAACAGGGCTGGCACGCCGCCTGTTGGCCGTGCGGTGTGGCAACTGGCGCAGTTGCCGCGATTGGGGTCATTGAACAGGCGCTGGCCATTCGCTTCTCTTGGGTTGAAGCGGGCGCGGCCATTGGTGACGGCGTCGAACTTGCTGTTGAATAGCCTGAAACTGGGTTCCTCTTGCTCATAGGCTGCGATGGCGCGGCCCATGGCGGCTAGCGTTGCGTCTGGGTTATTGAGCGTGGCGGCACCGAATACTGTGCTGAACTGCGTCAGGTAGGGGCGTGTGCGCAAGCGCTGCAATACCTCGGCTGCGCTGCGGTTGCCCATTTCAAAGGCGGTCAGGAAGGGGCCTTGGGCTTGTATCGCCAAGGTATTGGCGCGGCCGTCGTGCAGCAGCCCGCCGCGTGCTGGGCTGGGGCGGGGCTGGCCGGGGGGCGGTGGTGGGTTCAGTGCGAAAGCTGGTACGAAACGGGTATAGCTTGCCGTAGGTGTATTGCGCAGCCCCTGCAGATTGAGCCCGGCACCACCCAACTGCACAGCCAGGTTGTTGGGGGCCGAGAAGCTATTGCCCGGATGATGGCAACTGGCACAGGACTGCCGCCCTGAGGCAGAAAGATTGGGGTCGAAGAACAGGCTGCGGCCTATGCTGGCCGTGGCGGAGAGGCCAGTGGCCGGTATGGGGGTTGGCTGGGGCGGTTCTGTCGCTGCAGCAAGGCCCGCTAGCAACATGCTGGCGATCAGGCCCAGCAAACGGCCTGGCTGTGGATAGGGCTTGGCTGTTGTCATGATGGTCTCCCCGCAGTAGGCGGTGTGGGTGGTGGCACAGTTGATACTGTGCGGGGAGACTGTGGAGGAATCGTGGAGACGCGAAGCGGCAATGCATTGAAGAACCACTACGCTGGGCTTTGTGGGTAGTACTTATTCGTAGCGGTAACCTACGCCATAGACGGAGTGTATGACTTCGCGCTCGCCCAGAACGGTGGCGATCTTCTTGCGCAGGTTCTTGATGTGGCTATCCACGGCGCGATCAAACACTTCTGCGCCTTCGCTGTGGGCCAGCTCCAACAATTGGGTGCGCGAATAGATGCGCCCCGGTGCCGCCAGCAGCACGCCCAGTAGCCGATACTCCTGTGGCGTCAGGCTGAGTAATTGGCCCTGGCATCGTATGCGCTGGCTGGCGATATCGTTGTCGAACAGCGGCGGCTGTGGCGGTGCTGCAGATAGGCTGCGTCGCATCAGGGCTTGTACCCGGGCGACCAATTCACGGGGGCTGAAGGGTTTGCACAGGTAATCATCAGCACCGACCTCAAACCCCAGCAAGCGGTCGATTTCTTCCACCCGGGCTGTCACCATGATGATGGGCAAGGCGCTCGATAGCCGTATCTGTTGGCATAGGCTGATGCCGTCTATGCCTGGTAGCATCAGATCCAGTACCAGCAAGGAAGGCGCTTGGCGGGCCATATGGGCGAGTACCTGATCGCCCCGTTCCAGATGGTCAACTAGGTATCCGGCCTGGGCCAGGTAGGCCACCATGACTTCGGCGATGCGGGGTTCGTCTTCTACCAGCAGGATGCGTGGTGGGTTCATCGTGTACGTGCTCCTGGGGCACGGGGTAGTTGTATCTGGATGCGCAGGCCACCCAAGGGGGAGTGCTGCGCATTGATCTTGCCACCGTGGCCTTCGACGATGGTGAGACAGATGGCAAGGCCAAGGCCGGAGCCACCATACTGGCGGCTACGCGAGGCATCGACCCGATAGAAGCGCTCGAATAAGCGTGGCAGTGCGGCATCGGGCACGCCGGGCGCGGTATCGTCCAGGATAATCTCCACTGAAGACCCATGGGCGCTTGCGCTCAGGCGTACTTCGCCGCCGGCATCGGTGTAGCGCAGGGTGTTGCTGAGCAGATTGCCGAACAGTTGCTGGATCTTGGCAGGATCGGCCTGCACGGCCAGCTCGGCAGGGGCATGCAGGCTGAGCTTGAGGCCTGCCTGCTGTAGCGAGTGGGCCAGCCTGTCGGCAAGCTCCTCAAACAGGCTGGCGAGTACGATGGGCTCGGGCTTGTATTCATGGAGGCCCACATCGGCGCGCGCCAATTGGTAAAGGTCGGCCACCAGCCCATCAAGCTCGCCCACGGCGCCTTGTAAGCGCGTCAGCCCACGTTGGTCCATGGGCATCACGCCATCATTCATGGCTTCGATATGGGCGCGCAGTATGGTGAGCGGGGTACGTAGCTCATGCGAGGTATCGGCCATCCATTGGCGGCGCGATTGTTCGAATTGCTGTAACTGTTCGGCCATGCGGTTGAAGTCACGTGCCAGCTGGCCCAACTCGTCAGCACGTTCCAGCTGTACCCGGGTTTGTAGCTGGCCCGCGGCCAGTTGCTTGGCAGACTGGGCCAGCGCTGCAATCGGGGCGCGGAAGTGCCGGGCCAGCCAGGCGGCCGCCAGGGCCGATAGGATAAAGGCTGCCAACACGCTCCACAGCATGTTGCGGGTCTGGCTGGCCAGGAACTGCCGGGTGAGGATATCGCCGCCGCCAGCGGGTGCCAGGGCCATATAGCCGATGGGCTGCCCACCGCCTTCCAGTTTAATAGGCCGGCGTGGGCGTCCCTGGGCCTCGGGCGGCCCCATCAGCAACTGCCCTTGAGCATCGAACAGAGCCAGGCGCGGGCCGAGACCGAGCCGGTCTTCCCGGCGCGGTGGCAGGCGACCCGGGCCAGCCTCAGCCCCCCTAGGTGGTGGCGGGCGATTGAAATCAGGGCCGGGTAGCAGGTCTTGCTGGCTATGGACGAAACGCCAGTCACCATGGCGTTGGTAGCGCTCGGTCAATACCTGCTCCACCACGTCGAGCCGGGTCAGCTCCAGCTTGGCTACATAGTCGTCAAAACCTTTGCCCAGGCTGAGCCGGAACAGGCCGGCTAATACCAGTACCACCATCAATACGGTTAAGGAGATGGCAATAAACAAGGTAAGGCCGATGGAGCGCATACGTGGCATGGCGGGCAGCTAGGCAAGAATCTGCAGCAGTGTAGCGAAAGGGGCGGCGGCCTGCCTTGGGCTTGTGTGGCTATCCCTGCGGGGCTGTCTGCAGAAAAACCATGGCTGAAGCACCTGAATCCTTATCACTTGGCAGCGCCGGGTGCGCCTGGCCTCTGCCGGGGTGGATGATCGGGTATGGCTGCCAGCCGTGCCGCGATCATCTTGCAGGTGCCACTGACGGTATCGCCATGTGGGGTGGTGAAACTGACCTTGACCCCTTCCTGCTTGCCGTCGCAGGCGGCGAAGGCTTCGCTGGGCGGTACCCGGCGCTGGCCTGGTGCCTGCCCCGGTGCCGCAGGATTGGCGGCGGCCAGGCTGGGCAGGGATAGAGCAAGGGCGATCATGGGGGCAATACGCTTGAGCAATGGCTTGTGCATGGCAGACTCCTGGATGGCAGGCCGGATTGGTGGCCGATGTCTGCATATTGCCCCACAACTGTGGAGCAATTGCGGAGGTGTCCATCGCTGCGCAGCTTAATCGAGTTGTGCCGCCATGGCTTCGCACAAGGTCCTGAGTATCTTGATGCGGGCGTGATACTTGTTATTGGCTTCCACCAGTGTCCAGGGGGCTTCGCTGGTGCTGGTGCGCTCTACCATATCGTGTACCGCTTCGCGGTAGGCGTCCCATTTTTCGCGGTTGCGCCAGTCATCCGGTGTGATCTTGAAGCGCTTGAAACCGGTCTGTTCTCGCGCCTCAAAGCGTTTGAGCTGTTCATCGGCATCGATGGCCAGCCAGAACTTGACCACCACGACCCCGGCATCACTCAGCTGCCGCTCAAAGTCATTGATCTCGCCGTAGGCCCGCATCCAGTCCGCATCGCTGGCATAGCCTTCCACCCGTTCAACCAGTACCCGGCCGTACCAGGAACGATCGAACAAGGTGAACTTGCCGTGCTTGGGTAGATGCCGCCAGAAGCGCCAGAGGTAGGGCTGCGCACGCTCCTCCTCGCTGGGCGAGGCAATGGGAATGACATGGTATTGGCGGGCATCCAGTGCCGCAGTGATACGGCGTATGGCACCGCCCTTGCCGGCAGCATCGTTACCTTCGAATACCGCGACCACGGCATGCGCGCGAAACCGGGGATGGCGGCTGAGCTGGTTGAGCCTGCCCTGCCACTTCTCAAGCTCGACCAGATAGTCGGCCTTGCTCATGGCTTGGTCCAACACCAGTTTATCGAGCACCCTCACGCCATCCAGCGGGGCTAGCAAAGGCGGCGCATTGGATCGGGGGCTGTCTGGGGTGGTCTGCTCCAGCCGGCTGCGCAAAGCCTGTAGCAGCAGCTTGCCTACGGTAAGGCTGCGGTAGCGCTCATCCTCGCCGTCTACCACCACCCAGGGCGCGTGGCCGGTGCTGGTGCGCAGCAATACCTGCTCGGAGACATCACGAAACTCGTCGTATTGCTTGTAGTGCTCCCAGTCTTCTTCGCGTACACGCCATTGCGTCAGTGGGTCGGCCTCTAGGGCCTTGAGGCGGGATTTTTGCTGCTTCTTGCCCAGATGAAACCAGAATTTCAGCAGTAGGGCGCCTTCGTGGCACAGCATGTCTTCAAAGCGGACGATGTCGTCCACTGCGCCGCGTAGATCGGCTTTATCGAGCTTGCCCACCACCCGATTCAGGATGGGCAAGGTATACCAGGAACCAAACAGTATGCCGATACGACCACGGGCGGGCAGGGCGCGCCAGAATCGCCACATGGCTGGCTGGGCGTACTCTTCCAGGCCAGCATCGCCAAAGGCATGGGTATCGATCAGCCTGGGGTCCATCCACTCATTGAGCAGGTTCACCGTCTCACCCTTGCCTGCGCCGTCTACCCCATTGATGAGGATGATGACGGGAAAGCTGCCCCGTTCGCGCAACTCGTACTGCGCATCCAGCAGAGCCTCCCGCAGGGCGGGTAGCTGTGCCTTGTAACTCTCCTTGTCGACCTTGTGGCCGAGTTCTGCTGCTTCGAACATGGTGGTGCTTTCACGGGGCTATCGGTGCGCTATTAAAGGTAGCGCAGAATGGATTTTATAAAGTCTGAACGTCATGTTTCGTTGCTATGCTGGTTTAAGGCTATCACCGAACATCGTATGAATATGCCGGCCAGCAGTGCGGCTGACGGCGTATGCGGCGTAGCGGGCTTGGTGAGTAGTGCCATACAAGGATTGCGGCATGACCGTGATCCACCACGGAAGGAGCCTAGTGCAATGCAACGAGGCTGGTATCGTGTACAGGTTGATTGCAGCGATTCTGTGGTTGTTACTACCTGTGACTCAGGCCGCAGAGGTGCGGTTGGCCTCGCTGTTCTGGCCTCCCTACTCGGGAGATAAGCTGGCGGGGCAGGGTATTTCGGTCGAGGTGGCCCGCGCTGCATTCCATGCGGCCGAAAGCAAGCTGCAGGTGGATTTCTATCCTTGGGCGCGTGCTGTCGCTACGGGCATGGGGACACCTGGCTATGCGGGTTACTTCCCTGAATACGATACGCCGGAAGTGCGCAGCCGCTGTCATCTTAGCGCCCCCATAGGCAATTCACCGCTGGGCCTGGTGTACCGCACAGACCGCCCAGTTGAATGGCAGCAGCCATCCGATCTACGGCGCTATGTCATAGGCGTGGTACAGGACTACGTGAACACCACTCGCTTTGATGCCGATGTGGCGTCGGGCCAGCAGCGGGTGGATAGATCAGTAGACGATACCCGCGTGCTGGTAAAGCTGGCGGCAGGCCGATTTGATGCAGGGGTCATGGACAAACACGTCTACGACTATCTGCTTAGGACAGACAAGGCTTTGGCAGGCAAACGTACGCAGTTGCTGTTTCACCCCAGGTTGTTGGAGGACAAACAGCTCTATATCTGCTTTCGCCCCACGGCCGAAGGCCGGGCCTTGGCGCAGCGCTTTAATGCGGCCTTGGCAAAGGTGGATCTACCGGCAATCTATGCCCGCCATCTGGCTGTGCAGTAGTGCTTGGGCTGTGGCCCGGGCCGTTTCAGCGTTGTCCTTTTTCTTGCACCAAGAGGTGGCTGGAGAGCGTTTCCACTTGTCTATCAAAGACATGTGGCGCCTTGTGGGTGGCTTTGCCATGGTTGGCTGGATGGCATTGCTAGCAGCTCCCTATCATGCTCTGTTTTGCCTGCAGCCCCGAAGTTTGACGGCTGGTGACCCTAGCCTGGGCACCAGCGCTACTGCTTATTCGATAAGGGTAAGGCGCCATTCTTTGGTTTGCGCGGGGTGGGTTGCGGGCTGTGTCAGGCAGGTTTTGTGCCTGTTGTTAGCGACAAGAACTAGCGTACTGATTTAAAATGGCTTTTATTCAAGCGGGCGTGTCGCGTGGCACGCCCGTTATGCTTTTGTACTGAGGAATTGCTATGCACGCCCCAAAAGTCGGTTTCGTTTCACTCGGTTGCCCCAAGGCGTTGGTCGACTCTGAGCAGATTTTGACCCAGCTTCGTGCCGAGGGTTACGCCATTTCGCCTAGCTACCAGGATGCTGATTTGGTAGTGGTCAATACCTGTGGCTTTATTGATAGTGCGGTGGCCGAGTCGCTGGATGCCATCGGCGAGGCGCTGAATGAAAACGGCAAGGTCATCGTGACCGGCTGCCTGGGCGCCAAGGATGGCGGCAATCAGATACGTGATGTGCATCCCTCTGTGCTGGCGGTGACTGGCCCCCATGCAACCCAGGAGGTGATGGCAGCGGTGCACGAGCATCTGCCCAAGCCTCATGACCCGTTTATCGACTTGGTGCCGCCGCAAGGGGTGAAACTCACACCCAAGCATTATGCCTATCTGAAGATATCGGAAGGCTGTAACCATCGTTGCTCGTTCTGCATCATCCCGTCCATGCGCGGCGATCTCGATTCGCGGCCCATACACGAGGTGCTGAAAGAGGCTGAGAATCTGGTGAAGGCCGGGGTGAAGGAATTGCTGGTGATCTCGCAGGACACCTCGGCTTATGGGGTGGATGTGAAATACAAGACCGGCTTCCATAATGGCCGCCCGATCAAGACACGCATGACTGAGCTGGTGCGTGAATTGGGTGATATGGGTGCCTGGGTACGCCTGCACTATGTCTACCCTTATCCGCATGTGGATGAGGTAATCGAGCTGATGGCGGCCGGTAAGGTGCTGCCATACCTGGATATTCCGTTCCAGCATGCCAGCCCCACTGTGCTCAAGGCCATGAAACGGCCAGCCAATGCCGAGAATGTGCTGAAGCGCCTGGCTCGTTGGCGCGAGGTCTGTCCTGATATCGCCATCCGTTCGACCTTTATCACTGGCTTCCCTGGCGAGACTGAGGCGGATTTCCAGATGCTGCTGGATTTCCTGGATGAGGCACAGCTGGATCGGGTGGGCTGCTTTACCTATTCGTCGGTTGAAGGGGCAACAGCCAATGATTTGCCCAATCATGTCGACCCTGAGGTGGCAGAAGAGCGCAAGGCACGCTTTATGGAAAAGCAGGCCGCCATCAGTGCCGCCAAGCTGCAAGCCAAGATAGGCCGTAAACTCACCGTATTGGTGGACGAGATTGATGAGCAGGGTGTGGTGGCCCGTAGTTACGCTGATGCCCCGGAAATCGATGGTCTGGTCTACATTGAAGAGACAGAGGGTGTCCGCGTTGGTGATTTCCTGGAAGTGGAAGTGACTGATGCCGACGAATATGACTTGTGGGCACAGCGAGTGTAAGATTTTACTAATGTTGCACCCACGTACCAACTCTTGACCGGCACCCATGACGCTCACCGAACTGAAGTACATTGTCGCTGTCGCCCGTGAACGCCATTTTGGCCGGGCTGCGGGTGCCTGCTTTGTCAGCCAGCCCACGCTCAGTGTGGCGGTCAAGAAGCTGGAAGACGAACTCGGGGTGACCTTGTTTGAGCGCTCGGCTGGCGATGTCTCGGTAACACCCATAGGCGAGCGCATTGTGTCGGAAGCGCAGCGGGTGCTGGAGCAGGTGCAGACCATCAAGCAACTGGCGGAACAGGGTAAGGATCCCCTGTCTGGCCCCTTGCGTCTGGGCGCCATCTACACCATCAGCCCCTATCTGCTGCCTTTCCTGATTCCCCGCTTGCGTCTGGCAGCACCGCAGATGCAGTTGTTGCTGGAAGAGAACTACACCGCACGGCTGGCCGAGATGCTCAAGCAGGGCGATATCGATGTGGCCATTCTGTCTGAGCCATTCCGTGAAAGTGGTATCGCTACGCAAGCGGTGTATGACGAACCTTTCGTCGTGGCTACCCCCAAGGGCCATCCCTGGGAGAAGCTCAAGTCGGTGGATTCAGCGCAGCTGGAAGAAGAGAACGTCTTGCTGCTCTCCCCCGGCAATTGTTTCCGCGATCAGGTGTTGCAGACCTGCCCCGAGCTTAATCGGGAGGCGGTGCATGCGGGCAGCAGCCTGCAGCGTACCTTGCAGGGGTCGTCACTGACGACCATCCGGCATATGGTGGCGGGGGGTATCGGGGTGACGGTATTGCCGGTTACCTCCATTACCTCGGCCGATGAGCAATTACTGACCATCCGTCCGTTTAAGGGGCATGCGCCCATACGCAGGGTGGTGTTGGCTTGGCGGCGCAATTTCCCCCGGCGCGAGGCCATAGAGGCGGTACGCCAAGCCATACTGGGTAGTGCCATGGCGGGCGTCACCATGCTGCCGGACTCACCCATCGAGTAACCCCAACTGCCTTTGTGTCGTGGATAGCAAAAAGCTATTGATTGCTTTTTGATATTCAATTTCTATTATTGATAGCTTCTCTCTACCATACGCTCATCCGAACGCAACCGAGCATGTAAGGAGAAGTGACATGGCTGCCCATACCCCATCTGCCACCATAAAGAATCTCGAATCGGCCTTTGCCGGCGAGTCGATGGCGCACATCAAATACCGCTATTTTGCCAAGTTGGCCCGCGAGGCCGGTGACCTGGAAACCGCCAAGGCTTTCGAGGAAACCGCCGAACAGGAGGTGATGCACGCCTTCGGCCATCTGGACCTGTTGTTTCCAAAAGACACCATGACGCCTGCCAAGGCTTTGCAGTACGCCATTGATGGCGAGACCTACGAATACACGGAGATGTATCCGACTTTCCGCCACGAGGCCGTGAAAGAGGGCAATGACGCGGCCGTACGCGAAATCGACGAGCAGATCGCCGAGTCGAAAGAGCATGCCGAGCGCTTCAAGCAGACGCTGGAAAAAGCCGCCAAGCGATTTGCCGCACTCGCCAAGGTTGAAGAGCGCCACGCCAACCATTACCGTGCGGTTCTCGCGAGTCTGTCCGCCTGATAGGCGGATCGCGGATAAAGCTAAAAATAGGAGCATCGTCATGCGTCAATTTCAATGTATTGTTTGTGGTTTCATCTACGACGAATCGGTAGGCTTGCCTGAAGATGGCATTGCTGCTGGTACCGCGTGGGATGCGATTCCGGAAGACTGGTCCTGCCCTGACTGCGGCGTGGCCAAGGCTGATTTCGAGATGGTGCAGATCGCCTGATAGCGGGTTCCGCATGGCTGATCCGCGCTGCCCGGCTTGGTGTGGCTAGCCTTGGTGGCTGCCATCCCGGCCGGGCAATTTAGTCTTAGTTTTTACCTTTTGTTGTGGAGCATGCATGACTGCCCCGATTACCTTGGTCGGCTCTGGCCTGGCTGGTTACAACCTGGCGCGCGAACTGCGCAAACTTCTGCCTGATGCGCCCTTGCGTGTCGTAACGGCCGATGCGGGCGATTTTTATTCCAAGCCCATGCTGTCGAATGCACTGACTGCCAACAAGACAGCGGCTCAACTTGCCATGAAGCCAGTGGGCAAGATGGTGGAAGAACTCAAGGCCGAGGTATTGACCCATACCCGGGTAACCGCCATAGACCGTACCGCCAAGGTACTGCACACCGCTGCGGGCGAGCTGCCGTACAGCAAGCTGGTACTGGCGCTGGGGGCAGATCAATTGCTGCCCGGCCTGGCGGGCGATGCCGCAGCGGCCGTGGTCAGTGTCAATGACCTGGCTGATTACGCCCATTTCCGTGAGTTGCTGGAAGGCAAGCAGCGTATTGTCCTGCTAGGGGCGGGCCTGATTGGTTGTGAGTTTGCCAATGACCTGGCGGCCAGCGGCAGGCAGGTCGATGTGGTGGATTTGGCCAACTGGCCCTTGTCACGCTTGCTACCTGAGATGGCGGGGCAATACCTACACGAGAAGCTGGCTGGCCTGGGGGTGCGCTTTCACCTTGGCACCAGCGTGCAGGCGGTAGCGGGGGAAGCCGGTGGGTACCGCGTGAGCCTGGCCAACGGCAAGGTGCTGGAGGCCGAGCTGGTGCTCTCGGCTATCGGCCTGCGGCCACGCTTGCAACTGGCCAGCGCTGCTGGGCTGGCAGTCAATCGTGGCATCGTGGTGAATCGATTGCTGCAGACCAGCGACCCGGATATCTACGCGCTGGGCGACTGCGCTGAGGTGGATGGCCAGGTGCTGCCCTTTGTATTGCCTATCATGCAGGCCGCCCGTGCGCTGGCGCCGACACTGGCAGGTACACCGACGCCGGTGGTGTATCCGGCCATGCCGGTGGTGGTGAAGACGCCCGTGTGCCCAACCGTGGTGGCACCGCCTGCCATGGGTAGCGTGGGTGCCTGGCAGGTGGAGCGCAGTGAAACTGGCGTCAAGGCGCTGTTCAAGGGCGAGCAGGATCAGTTGCTGGGCTTTGCCTTGTTGGGCGCTGCGACGTCGGAGCGGCAAGCACTGGCGCCGCAACTGCCGGCTGTGCTGGCCTGATAGCCGAGCACCATGCAACTACGCCTGCTGGAAGGCATGCATGCCATACCGGCAGCCTCGTGGAATGCGCTGGCCGGTAAGCAGCCTTTTCTGCAGCACGCCTTTCTGGCAGCACTGGAAGATACCGGCTGCGTAGGCGGGCAAACCGGCTGGCAGCCTTTGCACGCTGTGCTGGAGGATGGACACGGCCTGCAGGCGGCCATGCCGCTCTATGCCAAGACCCATTCCTGGGGCGAGTATGTGTTTGACTGGGCCTGGGCGGATGCCAGCGAGCGTGCAGGCTTGCCTTACTATCCCAAGCTGCTGTCGGCCGTCCCCTTTACACCCGTACCGGGCAACCGGCTGATGGCGCGAGACGACCAGAGCCGAAGCCTGTTGTTGCAAGGGGTGTTGGCCATGGCGGGGCAGGCTGGCTTTTCTGGCGTGCATTGCCTGTTTCCGGCCGAGGCAGAGGAATCCAGCCTGGCTGAGGCGGGCTTGCTGTGCCGCAGAGGCTTGCAGTTCCATTGGCTCAATCGCGGCTATGGGGATTACGAGGACTTCCTGGCGGCATTGACGCGTGATAAGCGCAAAAAGCTGCGGCAGGAGCGGCGCAAGGTGCTGGATGCCGGCATTACCGTCATACGCAAGACGGCCGGTGATATCACGCCAGCCGATTGGGCCTTTTTTGCACGCTGCTATCAACAGACCTATCTTGAGCATCGCTCCACGCCTTACCTGAATCTGGCTTTCTTTCAGCGCCTGGGCAGCATCATGGACCAGCACTGTTTGCTGGTCCTGGCCTACCAGCATGGCCAGCCCATCGCGGCGGCGCTCAATCTGTTTGATGAGCAGCGCCTGTATGGTCGCTATTGGGGGGCGACATGCTTCGTGCCCAGTCTCCATTTTGAGCTTTGCTACCACCAGGGTATCGAGTTCGCTATCGAGCGGGGCCTGGCGGTTTTCGAAGGGGGCGCTCAGGGTGAGCACAAGCTGGCGCGCGGTTTCGAGGCGGTAGAGACTCGATCCTGGCATTGGTTGGCGCAGCCGGGTATGGCCCAGGCCGTGGAGCGCTTTCTGCTGCGCGAGGGGCAGGGCGTGCAACATTATCTCGGTGAGCTGGATGAGCGGGCACCGTTTCGGGTAATGCCCGGCGCTTGAGTTCCATCAGGGGGCTGCGTAGCATGGTTGAATCAAGCGCTCGTTAGAATTAATTCATGACTGCCTCCCAACTACCCGTTACGCCCCAGCAGGATTCATTGTTTGTTGCCACGCCCGATGGGGCGCGGTTGCACCTGCGGCATATCCACGCTCCTGGGGCTGGGCGTGCCGTACTGATGGTGCATGGTGCCGTTGCCAACGCGCGTACTTTTTACAGCGATCGCGGCAAGGGTCTTGGCCCTTGGTTGGCGGCGCGTGGTTACGATGTCTATGTGCTGGATCTGCGTGGCCGTGGCCTGTCCACGCCCAAGATCGGCCACGGCCATGCCCACGGACAGACCGAGAGCATTTGTGAGGATATCCCTCTGGCGCTTGAAGAGATCGTGCGGCGGCGCGGCGAATCGGTGGAACTCGCCTTGGTGGCGCACTCTTGGGGTGGGGTGTTGCTGTCGGCTTTTCTAGCCAGACAGCCAGCCTGGGCTGCCAGAATCAAAGCCAGTGTCTATCTGGGCAGCAAGCGCAGCATACGGGTGTGGAACTGGCACCGTTGTTATGAGATCGAGTTTTTCTGGAAGCGGGCAGGGCGCTTGCTGGCTTGGTGGCAAGGCTACCTGCCTGCCGCGCGCCTGGGCATGGGGTCTGACGACGAGACCCGCAAGAGCCTGCGGCAAAGTGCGCAATGGGTTGCAGCAGGTGTATGGCGCGATAGCGACGACGGTTTTGATTATGCCGCCGCCTTAGCCCAAGGCGGATTGCCACCCACCCTTTACCTGATAGGCGGGAATGACCCGGTACGTGGACATGAGCGTGATGTGCGGCGTTTTGCTGCCGAATCTGGGCCGCATGAACATGCTTTTGGCTTGCTGGCGCGCACTGCTGGTATGACTCGTGATTATGGTCATATTGACATGTTGACTCACCCCCAGGCTGAGCATGAGGTCTACCCACAGGTGCTGGCTTGGTTGGGAAAATAATGATTTCCTGTTATCCACAGGGCAATCTTGGTTTAGAATGCCTGTGGCATCGCCAAGGGCGTGTTGTTGAATTCAAGTTTAATCAATAAGTTACGATTAATACTTGAGGTTTTTTCTACTTAGGTTGACGCGCTCTGGCTTGAAAATTAACATGCACTTATATTCCAATGAAATGCTTATCGCATAAAGCGTGGGTGTTTTGATGGTTGGCTGAGACAGCATGTGTAAAAATTTGGCGGTGCTACCATGGATAGGCACCGCCCATGCGCATGGGGACAAGCGATGAGTGCGGCCGGATTGTATTTTTCACCCGAAACCAAGCAGGGTACGACCGATGGTCGTCCCGCCGGTGCGACGCGCCCGAGCACAATGACACCTAAGCCAGAATCTCTAAGCATGCTGAACTCCTGTCGCGATCTCGCAGCCGATCTGCTGTCGAAGTCGCTGACCACCATGCTCGACAAGATCGAGGAGTCGCTGTTCGAGCTGGCCGACAAGGCGCTGGATCGCGATAGCTACAATCTCTACATGGAGGCGCGCGGACAGGCTCAATCCAAGCGTTCCGAGATTGAGGCTGAGTTTCGTCGGCGTTTTGTAGAAGGCTTCAACCGCACGCTGACCGGCAAGCAAGATAACGCCAGCTTTGACAAGGTCGACTTCGACAACCTGGAACTCTCGCTGGTTGGCCATGACGACTACGAAGAGGATCTGGCGGCCACCAATATCGCCAGCAAGCTCAAGTCCAAGCTGGGCGATGAGCTCAATGCCCTGAATTTCCGCATGGGCCACCTCATGCAGCTGCCCGAGGCCAGCCGCGACGATCACCCCATGAGCCCGCAGGCGGTGGTGGATGCATTCCGCAGCGCCTGCATGAAAATCGAGTCTGACCTCAATGTACGCCTGCTGGTGCTCAAGCAGTTCGAGCAGATGGCGGCCGAGAATGTGCCGAATGTCTACCAGAACCTGAATCGCTTCCTGGTGGACCGTAATATCCTGCCCGTCCTGCCCAAGGCAGGCTTCCGTCGCCGCGCTGGTGGTGCACCGCGCCGCCCAGCTACGCAGGTAGAGCAGGGCGGCCACGGCATGGATGCAGGCATGATGCAGGGCGATGCCGGCATGGGCGGCTATGCCTCGCAGATGGGTTTTGGCACGGGCGGCTTTGCCCCGGCACAGGCTGCGGGTGGCATGGACCTGCCTGCTTATGCGGTTGGCAACGAGCATGAGCTGATTTCATCGCTGCAACAGCTGCTTGCCTTCAATCAGGCCATGCAGGGCTTGCCCCAATTGGGTGCGCCGGCCATGGGCATGGCCCTGCCGGTAGCCGGCATGCCGGAGCAGCAGATGCCGCCGGCTGCGCCCATGTTCATGAGCAGCGTGGGCCAAAGCTTTTTGGATGCGCTGAACCTGCTGCAGCAAGGCCGGGTAGATGGTACCCTGGCGGATACCGGCGACCTGGATGCCCAAGCACTGACCGCCGGCACAGCCAATGTGCTGCACCAGATCAAGACCACTAGCCTGGCTTCCTCGCTGGGACATGTCGACGCCATGACCATCGATATCGTGGCCATGCTGTTCGACAATCTGTTTGATGACCGCAATATCCCCGCGCCGATGAAGGCGCTGATTGGCCGCCTGCAGATACCGGTACTCAAGGTGGCCATGCTGGACACCAAGTTCTTTGCCCGCAAGCAGCACCCTACCCGTAAGCTGCTGGATGCCTTGGCGCAAGCCGCATTGGGCTGGGAAGAGAGTGACGGTCTGGATGACCGGCTGTACAAGAAGCTGTCCGATATCGTCGAGCGCATCGTGCAGGAGTTCGACGAGAACATCTCTCTGTTTGATGAGGCGCTGACCGAGCTGGAAGGATTTCTGGCCGAGGAAGAAGTGCTGGCGGAATCCAGCGCCGAGGCGGCTACTGCGCAACTGATAGAGGCTGAAAAGGCCGAACTGGCCAGCAAGCAGGCCGAAGTGGCCATCAGCCAGTTGCTGGCAAGTTACGCCGATATGCCGGAGCTGCTGCGTAATTTCGCAGACCAGCAATGGCGTGAGGTGCTGCGCTATGCCGCGCTGAACAACGAGACTCAGCCTGAAGCCTGGCCTGATGCCATCAAGGCCATGGAAGACCTGATCTGGAGCATACAGCCGAAGATCGGTGTGGAAGAGCGTTTGCGCCTCGTGAACCTGCTGCCCAAGCTGCTCAAGCGTCTGGAGCGTGGCACGGAAGAAGCTGGTGTGGACCGTAGCAAGCGTGAGGCATTCTTTGCCGAACTGGTGCATTGCCACGCTTATGCCATCAAGTCTGGTCTCAAGCAGGCTGAGCCCGTGCCTATGCCTGTGCCAGAGGTGGCAGGCGCTGCCCCTGCGCCAGCGCCAGTGTTGGCCCCGCTGGAGATCGCAGCACCGGCACCGGCACCAGCAGTTGCCGTCAATCTGAGTGATCTGGCCGATCTGCCCGTACTGGATATCGGCCCGGCTGATGGCGGCTTCCAGATTACCGATGCGAACTGGGATAGCGGTCTGGATAAATACCGTGATTACGATGACGTGGTGGCCAACCAGCTCAAGCGTGGCGCCTGGGTGGAGTTCCGCCAGGATGACGGCAGCTTGAGCCGCGCCAAGCTGGCCTGGGTAAGCCCGCGCAAGAGCCGCTACCTGTTTACCAACCGCCAGGGGGAGAACGGCCTGGAGTTCACGCTGATGGAGTTGATAGCCTTGTTCAAGCGCGGTGATGCCAGCCTGATCGAGAGCGGCCCATCGGTGGAGCGTGCTGTCAGCGACATGATAGACATGCTGCAGACCCAACAGGCGGCCTGAACCCGCAGATACGCCTCCGACTGCTCGCCCTCGGCGCTGCTCGTCAGCACCTGGTCTGGCCTCAGTTGTTCATCAATTCAAGTGCATTACAGGGTCTCAATCATGCCCGCCTTATGGCGGGCATTTTTTCGGGTACTTCCAGAAACTGCACTTTCATCGCAGTATGGTTTTGCTCGCTGACATGCCGCGGCTTGCGGAAGCATCCTTTCGACCAGACTGGAGTCGGATTCATGTACCAGCCTTTGTATCCTGCCCGGCAGCAATATCAACGCTTGCGAGGCGTGGACTATCGCTTGCTACGCTGGGGGCAAGCCGGTGCTCAGCCTTTGCTATTGCTGCACGGCTGGATGGATAGTGCAGAGACTTTTCAGTTCATGCTGGACGAGGCACCCGCTACCCTGCGCGAATACGATGTGATTGCACCGGATTGGCGTGGGTTCGGGCTAAGCAGTTGGGCTGGCGAGGGATATTATTTTCCGGACTATCTGGCTGATCTGGATGCCTTGCTGGCATGGCTGGCGCCAGCGGGGCCAGTTGCCCTGCTGGGCCACAGCATGGGCGGCATCGTGGCAGGGTTGTACGCGGGCATACGGCCAGAGCGCGTAGGCAAGCTGATATCACTGGAAGGGTTTGGCCTGCCAGCCACCCAGCCCGAGCAGGCGCCAGCACGCTACCGCCGCTGGCTGGATGAACAGGCCGCGGGAGCGAGCTGGCGTAGCCTGGCTGGTTTGGAAGAGATGGCTGCGCGCCTGCAGAAGACCCATGCCAAGCTCGATGGCGATCAGGCTGCCTGGCTTGCGGCGGCACTCACGGCCGGGGGGGATGATGGCTGGCGCTATCGGGCCGATCCTAGGCATCGCTGGGTCAACCCGGTGCTGTATAGGCTGGAAGAGGCCATGGCCTGCTGGCGCGAGGTGAGCGCCGACACGTTGTGGTTGGCCGGCGACGAGGCCAAGCTGCTCTCGTGGTTGGGAGAGACACCCGAGCAGTTTGCATTGCGGCGAGCCTGCATCGCTCGCCTGCAATACCAGGTGTTGCCCGACTGTGGCCACAACCTGCATCATGACGCGCCGGCCTTGGTGGCACAGCGCGTGGCAGACTTCCTGGCTCAGTGATACTTGGCCGGGAGATAGACTGGCGAGCCGGGTTGCAACTGGTGGTATTGGGGCAGGCTGATGCCGGCATCACGCGTGGCTTCGGTACGCCGTTCTGCATGCAGGCTGATTGCCTGTGCATCGGTATCGCGGAACAGCGCTTCCAGCTGATGCACCAATGATTGGAACAGGGCGGGAGTGGGTATCATGACAGCGCTCCTTTCAAGCAATGTACGTCTTGTGAACGTAAGGTCATGATGGCGTGTAGTTTGCTGCAGTGCAACAACAAAACGCAGGCTCAGCAATAATCCCATCGTGCCTGAAAGAATCGGAATAAATACTCTAGGCCTTGGCTTGCAGGGTATTGGGCTGGCAAACGAAACGCAGCCGGTGCTGGTGGCTGCCTTTGTGAATATTGCGATGCAGCATGATTTGCGGTAGCAATGATGGTGAGTGCCTGCGAGATTCCCGCCACGCACCGTGCAAGCTGGACTTCCGTTACAGCGATGTGGGCGGGGCATCAATCAGGGGAGAGCCTGCGGGTTCGGGCTGCATTGATGTCTAGAGCCAGGTGCTCCTGGTGCCTATTCAGGCCACACCACCCATCAATGGCTGGAATTCATACCCGATGCTCAGTCGAAATAGGCCAGCATGCCATCCAGGCCGGTATGGTCGAGCGCGTAGGCGGCCTGGGCTTTTACCAGGGGCTTGGCGTGGCAGGCGATGCCATAGCCAGCCACGGCCAGCATTCTCAAATCATTGGCGCCATCGCCCATGGCCACCACCTGATCGGGCCGCAAGCCCAGCTCCTCACGCATCCTGACCAGTTCGTCGGCCTTGGTCTGGGCATCGACAATGTCGCCAACGATATGTCCAGTCAGCTTGCCATCTTCCACCCCCAGCACGTTGGCGATGGCGCGCGTCAAGTTCAACCGGGGCTTGAGCTTGTCGGTAAAGAAGGTAAAGCCGCCAGATATCAGCAGCGTCTTGCCGCCTGCGGCCTGCACCGCCCGCAGCATGGTCTCTGCACCTGGCATCAATTGCAGGCGCTGCTCGTAAACCGCATCCAGTGCTGTCTGGGGCAGGCCGGCCAGCAGGGCTACACGCTCGGTCAGGCTTTGCCGAAAATCCAGTTCCCCACGCATGGATCGCTCAGTAATAGCAGCAACCTGGGGCTTGATGCCCTGCATGTCGGCAATCTCGTCTATGCACTCGATGGTGATCAGAGTCGAATCCATATCCATGACCACCAGACCAATATCTGCCAAACGGGCCGAGACCGGTATGAAGGCATGGTCGTAACCGGCTTCGGCGCAGAAGGCTGCCACGGCATCCTGGCTGAAGATATCTGCATGAGCGAGTTTGAAGGCCTGATGACCCAGGGCGCCAGGACGGACTGCGCTGATCTGATCGGCACCGGCCAGCTGTGCCAGTCGCTTGAGGTTCTGGGTGGCGATTTCCGGTGCCTGGATAATGAGCTTGTGCATGGCAGGGTCAGGTGGTCTTGAGCAGGCGTGATCTGTCGGAGGCGGCATCGGCTCTGGCCAGTTTGCCGTCGTTCAAGGTAAGTACCCGGCCGGTGCGGGCTGCCAATTCCATGTCGTGGGTGACGATGATGAGGGCTGTACCCAGCCTGTCGTTGAGGCTAAGCATCAATTCATACACGGTGTTGGCCGTATGCCGGTCGAGATTGCCTGTGGGCTCGTCGGCCAGCAGGCATAGCGGGTCGGTCACCAGGGCACGTGCTATGGCGGCACGCTGGCGCTCGCCGCCCGAGAGCTCGCCCGGCTTGTGCTTGAGTCTATGGCCCAGGCCCACTTGTTCCAGCATGGTCGCCGCCTTGGCTTCGGCCTCCTTGCGTGGCATGCGTCGTATCAGCAGGGGCATGGCGACATTTTCCAGCGCGCTGAACTCGGGCAGCAGGTGGTGGAACTGGTAGACAAAGCCCAGCAAACGATTGCGCAAGGCACTGCGCGCCGCTTCACCCAGGCTGAATGGGTCTTGCCCATCGACACTGAGCGTGCCTGTGGAAGGCGTATCCAGCGTGCCTAGCAGGTGTAACAAGGTGCTCTTGCCCGAGCCGGAGCTACCTACAATGGCCAGCTTTTCGCCACGCTCTACCTGCAGGTCGATGCCGTTGAGTACAGGCACTTCCAGGTCGGGATAGGTCTTGCCCAGGCCCTGGGCCAGCAATATGGGATTACTCATAGCGCAAGGCCTCCGCAGGGTTGATGCGGGCAGCACGCCAACTAGGGTAGAGCGTTGCCAGGAAGGCCAGCACCAGCGATACCGTACCGACAAACACGACGTCGCCGACCAATACTTCGCTGGGGACAGACGAGATCAGATAAACCTGGGGCGAGAGTATCTTGAAGTTCAGCAGGCCCTCAAAGAAGCTGACCACCGCGCCTACGTTGTAGGCCAGCAGCGTGCCGCACAAAACGCCTACCAGCGTACCGACTATGCCTATGGTGGCACCCTGTATCACGAATATCTTGAGTATGCTGCCGGGCGATGCACCCAGGGTGCGCAGAATGGCAATGTCGGCCTGTTTGTCGGTGACGGTCATGACCAGGCTGGATACCAGGTTGAAGGCAGCAATACCGACTATCAGCGTCAGTATCAGCGACATCATGCGTTTTTCGATCTGTACCGCGCGGAAGTAGTTGCTGTTCTCCATAGTCCAGTCGCTGATCCATAAGGACTGATGGCTGGCTTGCAGGGTCTCGCGCACCGTGGGGGCAGCAAGCGGGTCGGTGATTTTCAGCCGTATGCCGCTGATATCCTCACCCAGCCGGTAGAGTTTTTGTGCATCGGCCAGATCCACCAGGGCCAGGCCAGCATCGTATTGGTACATATCAATACGGAATAGGCCGACCACGGTAAAGCTGCGAAAGCGCGGCATCATGCCGGCTGGGGTGATGTTGCCCTGCGGGATGGCTAGCGTGACCTTATCACCAAGGCCGACACCCAAGGCCCGAGCCAGCTCCTGGCCCAGCACCACGTTGAATTCACCTGTCTTGAGTGCGTCCAGACTGCCACCCACCATGTGGCTGCCCAGGCCGGCCACCTGTTCTTCCAGCTTGGGAACGATCCCGCGCACCATGGCGCCCTGAGTGGCACCCTCGTGCCAGAGCAGGCCCTGGCCTTGCACATAGGGTGCGCTGGCGATGACGTCCGGATGCTGTTTCAGCGTGGCATCGGCTTCCTGCCAGCGCGCCAGTCTGCCACCTTCACCGCCGGCCTGCACATGGGAGGCTACTTCCAGGATGCGGCCACGGATTTCGCGCTGGAAACCGTTCATGACGGACAGTACCGTGATGAGGGCGATGACCCCCAGGGCGATACCGGCCATGGAGGCAGCCGAGATAAACGAGATAAAGCCGTTGCGGCGCTTGGCGCGGGTGTAGCGCAGACCGATCAGCCATTCAAATGAATTCACGCGATACCATGCTAGTAAGGGAAGTAAGGGGCGAAGTGTGCCACAGCAGGGGGCTGCCCGCCCACATCGGAGCCGAGTCGATCCTGATGCTGGCGAGGAGTTCCCAAGAGTGAACCGGACACCGCTCAAGAGCGTCATAACATATAGCTTTGTGAGCCAGGGGGCTTTGCCTTAGTTTCATGTGGCGGGCGGTGGCGGGGTAGAATGCGGCCAGCTTTTGCCGGGTGAGGTTGCAATGCCCGGTTTCCATTGCTGCATCAGCCCATAAGCAGGACGGCGTGCTGCCGGAACCGGTAAAATCAATCGCCTATGGCGGATTGTGTCTGCGCTACAGCGAGCGGTGCGGTGGGAGTATGGCTTGCGCACCTTGCCATCGGGCACCCGGCGTGGCTGGGTGGTGGGCGCGAGAACGTGGGTTTTATGAGGTTCCTGAAGGCATTCCCAATGCACCCATGGATTATTGCGCCGCAGTGCCGATATGATGGGATGACATACTGGATGGCCCCTGCGGGGATAACACTGGGTACTGCTGCTAGATGATAGACACCTTCAAGAAGCTATTCGTATTCGGCCGGGAATCCCGCTTGGACAAGGCGGTGGCCACCGTGCAGAGCTCGGCTACGCTGGCGCCTGTCCAGGCCATGCAATCGGCAGGAGAGTGGCTGGCACAGGAGCTTCGCCGCGCCGAACATCGCCGCGATGGTTTGGCCATCATGCGGGCGATTGATGACGACCTGCGCAGCATCCTGGAGGGTGCCATGGCAGGCATGCTGGAGGCCAAGACCAACCATGCCAGGCTGAATCTGCTGCTGCAGACCACCGTACCCTTCTGTGCCGTGATACTCGAGGCTTATACCGAGGCTTTGCGCCGCGATATGGTCGAGCTGGCGCGCAAGCCGGCCAATGCACCGCTGGTGCAGGCATCGGTGGCCAACTGGCTGTACTGGATAGGCCGTGACCATGTAGTGCGTTTTGTGCGCGAGCCCAAGATGGACCGCCTGCCCTGGCACGAAATTGGCCCGGCTGCGGAGTTTGCCCTGAGCCTGGGCGGCACCTTTGCCTCCAGGATAGCCCGGCCCGATGGCGAGGCTGGGCGCCTGCAGAAACAACTGTCGCACCTGGTGTTGCTGTCGCGTACCTTGACGCCAGACTTGCAGGGGCGGCAACTGCTGATTGCCGATAGAGTGGCCGATACCTTGGCAAGCTTTATCAAGGTCAGCGACAAGCACTCCAGCCAGACGCCGTTCGGCCAGGCCAACAGCGATGACAACCCGCCCACCATGCTGACCCGCATGCCTACCCAGGCGCTGGTGCAGGGCCGTGGTTTGTTCTATGGCCTTGAGAAGACCCTGATGGAACTGGTGGCGCTGGAAAACATCATCACCAGCCAGGGTAAGGTGCCGCAAAAGATGAATGCGGACGAACACCTGGAGGTGGCAGAGACCCTGGTGGTGATCAAGCATCTGAAAAATCGCTGGAGCGGCCGCGAAGTCAAGCGGCAGGCCGAGCGCAAGGCCATCAGCGGCTCGCTGACCATCTGCTACGACTTCGGCGCCATACGCCGCATGGTGGTGCAAGCCACCCAGGAGACCAAGACTCGCACCAACGAGACCACCATAGAGCGCGCCATGGTGGAGGATGTCAGTGCCACCGGTGTGGGCCTGCAGCTCAACAAGCATACAGGCTGGCTCAAGGTGGGCATGCTGATGGGGGTCAAGACCGACAAGGATGTGAACTGGCGCATTGGTATCGTCCGTCGGGCCATTGCCCGTGGTCAGGGACAAATGGTAGCTGGCGTGCAACTGCTGGCACGCGATCCGGAATCGGTGCGCCTGACGCGTCGCGCCAATGTATCGCAATGGGACATGGTGTCTGACCACCAATCCTGGGACAACCTGCTGGGCCTCTACCTGCGGCCCGATCCGCTGAATGAGAACAGCCATCTACTGATACTGGCCAAGGCCGACCTGGTTGCTGGTAAGACCTACGGGGCGCCGGCAACCCGCGAGGGGGACCTGGCTTTCCGGGTAATCAGCCAGCAGGAGATAGGTGCTGATTGCGTGATCTACCGGGTAGAGCGGTTGGCCACGGTCGCGGGCGACACACAGACCGGCGCGAAGCGCGATTCGAGTAGCTGATGAAACTGACTTTGCTGTTGCCCGACCTGCGTTTTGCCAGGCAGGCGGGGTTTGACCCTGTGGTGGAAATGGCGTTGCCCGGACTGAGTAGCCTGCTGGGCCGCGCCGACCGTCGTCCACAGCCTGCCACCACCATGGAAGACTGGTTGCGCCAGCAGTTTGGTGGCGAGGGGGGCGGTGCGGCCGCCCTCACCTTGCCGCTGGATCTGCCAGGCGCAGCGGCGGGCCATTGGCTGCGCGCCGACCCGGTACACCTGCGGGCAGACCGTGATAGGGCCTTTTTGTTTGATGCCAGCCTGCTGGCAATCGACCAGGCCGAGGCGGATGCCCTGGTGGCAGCCTTGAACAAGCTGTATGCCGACGACGGCTACCAGTTTGTGGCAGCCACACCCAACCGCTGGTACTTGCGCCTGCCCGAGGCGCCTGATTTCACCACCACGCCCTTGGCGCGGGTAGTGGGGCAGGATGTGCATGCACACCTACCCAAAGGCCCCACGGCACTGCGCTGGCATCGCTTGCTCAACGAGCTGCAGATGCTGCTCTATACCCAGCCTGCCAATGATGCGCGCGAGCAGGCGGGTAGGCCCACCATCAATTCGATCTGGCTGTGGGGCGAGGGCGTTGCCCCCCATGGGCTGATCAAGCCCTGCGACAGGCTGGTCGGTAATGATGCGCTGGCATGTGGCCTGGCGCAGGCTGCCGGCGTGGCCCACCAGGCACTACCGGCGGGTTGGAAGGCATCCGGTGCCGGCCACACCCTGATCTGCCTGGATCAACTGGTGGCCAGTGCAAGGCAGGGTGATATCCACGCCTGGCGAGAGGCCTTGCAGCAGCTGGAGCGCGATTGGTTCCAACCCCTGCTGGCTGCTTGGCAAGCGGGTGAGGTGGACGCCATCGATATGGTGCTACTAGGTGCACAGCAGACCCTGCAGGCGAGTTTGCGCCGTGGCGATCGCTGGAAGCTCTGGCGGCGACCGGTACTGTTGCGTGATTGCCTGGCCGAAGCTGTGTGACCATGACGGCCCTTGTAACCTCTGTTGTGCCACGTTTCCCTACATGCAAATACTGACCCGTACGATTCCACCCGAGGCAGAGCACAGCCTGCTTGCCGCAGGCCTGCACCCGGTGGAGGCCCGCGTTTATGCCGCCCGGGGCATATGCAGCGCCACTGAGCTGGAAACCGAGCTGAAGCATTTGTTGCCACCCAGCGGGCTCAAGGGTCTGGCGCAAGCCGCTGCCAGACTGGCGGATGCCGTCGCTGCACAGGAGCGTATCCTGATCGTGGCCGATTACGATGCCGACGGCGCCACTGCTTGCGCGGTGGGTTTGCGTGGGCTCTCCATGCTGGGTGCCAAGGTGGAGTTTTTGGTGCCCAACCGTTTTGAATACGGTTACGGCCTGACACCGGAGATCGTCGAGCTGGCGGCAAGCCGCCAGCCGCAGCTGATTGTGACGGTGGATAACGGCATCGCCAGTGCCGCCGGTGTGCAGCGTGCCCGGCAACTGGGCATGGATGTCCTGATCACCGACCACCACCTGCCCGGCGAGATACTGCCCGAGGCCGTGATCGTGAACCCCAATCAGCCCGGCTGCGAGTTTGCCAGCAAGCATCTGGCCGGTGTGGGTGTGATGTTCTATGTGCTATTGGGCTTGCGCGCCGAACTGCGCCAGCGGGGCGCCTTTGGCGAGGGCACCGGCCCCAACCTGGCGGAGTTGCTGGACCTGGTCGCGCTGGGTACGGTGGCAGATGTGGTCAAACTGGATGTCAACAACCGCATTCTGGTGGAGCAAGGCCTCAAGCGCATGCGTGCCGGCCGTGCCTGTCCCGGCATCCAGGCCTTGTACCAGGCGGCTGGCCGCGAAGCACGCCGGGCGAGCGCCTTCGACCTGGGGTTCATGCTGGGGCCGCGCCTGAACGCAGCAGGGCGGCTGGACGATATGAGCCTGGGCATTGCCTGCCTGACGGCGGCCAATGCCGACGCGGCGCTGGCCATGGCGCGCGAGCTGGATCAGCTCAATCGTGAGCGGCGCCATATCGAAGCTGAGATGCAGGATATCGCCCAGGCCAAGCTCGATCAGATCGATGTCGGGGATCGCTACAGCCTGACCGTGTTCGACCCGGATTTCCACCAGGGCGTAGTGGGCCTGGTCGCCAGCCGGCTCAAGGACAAGCACCATCGTCCCACCATCGTGTTTGCGCAAGGCCTCGAAGGCGAGATCAAGGGTTCTGGCCGCTCCATCCCCGGCTTGCATCTGCGTGATGCGTTGGACCTGGTTTCCAAGCGCGAGCCTAACCTGATTGCCAAATTTGGCGGCCACGCCATGGCCGCCGGCCTGACCCTGGCCGACCCCGATGGCGTAGGGTTGTTCAGGCAGTGCTTCGAGACGGTGTGCCGCGAGCTGCTGGACACACAGGCCCTGACCCGCACGGTGGAAACCGACGGGGAGTTGGATGCCGCTGCCATGAGTATGGAGCTGGCCGAGCGCCTCGATTGCCGGGTATGGGGCCAGGGTTTTCCCGCGCCAAGGTTTATCGGCCGCTTTCGCGTGCGCAGCCAGCGGGTGGTGGGCGAGAAGCACCTGAAATTACAACTGGAAGGCCAGGGCGGCCAAACCTTTGACGCCATGTACTTCCAGCATGCCGAACCGCTACCCGACCGGGTAGAGGCGGTCTACCAACTTTGCGTGAATGAGTGGCAAGGCAGGCGTAGCCTGCAACTGCTGCTGGATCATGCCCACCAGGAACCATGACTATGGCCAATACCCGCGTACTGCACGGCTTCCATGCCGTCACCGCCCGCCTCAGCCGCCTGCCCGAAAGCGTGCTGGAACTCTATGTGGCCCGCGAGCGGCACGACCCGCGCATGCACGAGCTGCTGAAACTGGCGGAACACACTGGCGTGCGGCTGATACACGCCGATGCAGCACGGCTGGACGGCCTGACAGGTCATCATCGGCACCAGGGGGTGGCGGCCGTCATCGATGCCAACAAGACCTTTGTTGCGCTGGAAGACGTGCTGGAAGACCTGACCGAACCGCCCCTGCTGCTGGTGCTGGACGGTATAACCGATCCCCATAACCTGGGCGCCTGCCTGCGGGTGGCAGACGCCATGGGGGTGCACGCCGTGCTGGCACCCAAGGATAAATCGGTCGGCATCAATGCGACTGTCTCCAAGGTGGCATGCGGTGCCGCCGAAGTGGTGCCCTATATTGTGGTGACCAATCTGGCCCGCAGCCTGAGGGAGTTGAAAGACGCCGGGGTCTGGATAGCCGGTACGGATATGGATGCCGATACCGACCTGTTCCATTTTGATCAATCCGGCCCGCTGGCCTGGGTTATGGGCGCGGAAGGGCAGGGCATGCGCAGGCTGACGCGCGAACACTGCGACGTGCTGGTCAACATCCCCATGTTCGGCACGGTAGAAAGCTTGAATGTCTCGGTTGCGACCGGCATGTGTGTGGCAGAAAGCCGCCGCCAGCGTGTGATGGCCGCAGAAGCCGCCAAGCGCTGAGCGTCTCCATCGGCATTGTCGTGCTGGCTGGCCGTGGAGGTTAGCCAGCGACGGCACCGGTTTTGGTTGGGGCTACACTAAGGTGGCGTGTTGCAGGCGGGTGAGGCGCTTGCCATCCTGCTGGGCACGAATCCGGTGTATGGGTGGACCTAGGGAGTGTGCAGAATGATCTACGGCAGATGGAGCCCCTACTCATGAGCCCGACCGAGCCGCAGCACTGGACCCAAGTGCCCCATGCCCCCTCGCCGGGCGCGCCAGTGTGCGCGCTGGCGGACTTGGTGGATGGGGTGGCGACCATGCGGACGCTGGGTGTAGCGGCCATGCCGTTCCACCTGCTGTTATTGCGTAGCGGCGAGGTTGTCTACGGCTACGTCAATCGTTGCGCCCACTTTGGTGTGCCGCTGGCCAAGCAGCAGGAGCAACTGATCTTCAAGCCGCACGAGAGCGTGAGCTGCAATGTGCATTACGCCCGGTATCGCTGGCAGGACGGCGTGTGCGTGGCGGGTGAATGCACGGGCGCGGCCTTGCTGGCGGTGCCGCTGTGTGTGCAGGATGGGGTGGTGTTGGTGGGGTGAGGCTGGCAAGAGTGTTTGCCCGGCATTTGGTTGAGTTTAAGTCTTGAAAAACCGTGTGAATTCTTGGGTGTTAGTTTAAAAGTAAGAGCATGATTCTACCGCTGACCTCAAAACCCAGGCAGGCTATGTCTCGTAAGATTCGTCGTGTGACGACAGGATGTCTGCTCGCTTGATGCCGCAGAGGACGCGATCAAATTCAGCGAACAGTGCGCGAGCAGAAACGTTTATTGAATCTTCAGGATCGTTCACCAAGATATCCTTCCTTGAAACGTCCCAGCCGGATGGGCTGCGATTCGATGTTACAGGTGCCTGACTCCCTGCTTTCTCCATCTTGGCTGCTGGCATTCTAACCTTGGCCAGTTGCTTCTTCAGTTTGCCGAGATCAGCCGCAACAGATTGGCTAAAACACTGTTTGGCCTGGTGCATTGTGCGAACCACCTCGTATGCACCAAGTATCCACAGCCACATAAGCGTTTCTGCGTGTGCAATTTTTGCACCGTCTATGGCCCCCGCGTTGTAGCCCGCGTCCAAGTCCTCAACTATCTCAGCCGCAAGTTTGCTTAGCGCAGCGACACGACCAGACAGATAGAACGAGAACGCACTGATTGGGTCGCGGTCCAAGGATTCTGCTTCCGTTGGGTTGATGAGGCAGTTATCGAATCGTTCAAGATATTTCATTGGGAGGGCCCTGGCTCCGGATTGTGACTCTAAATATTGCTCGGCAGATGCGTAACGATACCGTTGATCGTCCCTCATCGTTCACGCTTTGACTCATTGGGTAGTAGCATGCCGTCATCACGCTCGCGCGCATGTTCAATCGCCCGGTGTAGGCGCTCTCGGAGAATCTCGGCCGGCGGTAATTCGACCAAATATTCAGCGACGCGAATCGACTTGTCGTCCAGCTGCAGCAACTCGACCTGCTCTGCGTCGGCGCTGGCACATAGAATCAGGCCGATCGGAGCTTCTTCGCACGGTGCACGCTCATACTTGTCCAGCCAGCGCAGATAAAGCTCCATCTGACCGGTGTGTGCTGGTTGGAAGGATTCCAGCTTCAGTTCGACGGCCACCAGGCGCCGAAGGTGGCGATGGTAGAACAGCAGGTCCAGGTAGAAATCATCCTTGCCTACCGACATGCGCTTCTGGCGGGCTAAGAAGCAGAAGCCACTGCCCATTTCGAGCAGAAAGGTCTCCATCTCGCGTAGGATGGCTGTCTCCAGGTCCTTTTCGCTCCATGCGCCAGAGAGGCCGAGGAAATCTAGTAGGTACGGATCACGGAATACCAGGTCGGGCGACAACTGGCCGTTGCGCAACGAGGCCAGTTCCTGCCGCACAACGTCTTGGCTGTGCTTCGACAACGCTGTACGTTCAAACAGCATGCCACCGATCTTCTGACGCAGTGTGCGAACGCTCCACCGCTCGATCCGACACATTTCGGCGTAAAACTCACGAGCTAGCGGGTCTTTCAGCGGCAGGAGCGCCAGGAAGTGGGTCCAGGTCAATTCTTGTATCAGTGGCACAAGAATCTGCTCGTCGGGAAACAGTTCGGCAAATCGGATCATTCTGGTCAAGGCCGAGTAGCTGAAGCCCTTGCCAAACTCGCGCTCCAATGATTGCGCCAGTGATGCAAGAATCTGCTGACCGTACGCAGCCCGGCCTTCGTTAAGGTTATCGGTCAGCAGGCGCTTGCCGATACGCCAGTAAGTAATGGTCAGTGCCGAATTCGCCGTGCGCGCGACTTGGCGCCGAGCGTCTTCTATCAGCTCACGCAATTCGCTAAGCAGGGCTCCCGCATGGGGTGCTGGATGACTCATCCTGTCTCACTTGGTGGTCAAAGTCAGAATCCGCAGTATACGCCTTCCAGAAAATGGGCATTTATTGGTACATCCGACGAACGGTAAGCGACCTACGTCCCAGCCTGCTAACTTAGCTCAACTCAGTTGCGAGTAGTTATGCATAGCCATGGGGTGCGGCGCATCGCTTCAAGTGCTGACCGATGGCGAGGCGCCGACGCATTGTAAAGTGTGCCCATCATCGATCTGCGGCTCGTCACATCTCTCTCCGAGTTGGCATTGGGGCAGAGCACGTGGAGTAACGCAGTCTGTCGCTTAACCTGTTCACGCAGCGAATTGGTGTCATCGGCTCGCAATTGCTTTATCGCCGACTGTATGTACAGCCATAGAACGGTATTCACGCCGTCCGCCCTATGGAGTTGGCCAAGGCGCTGCGGTGGCGGTAGGCCCAGCGCGTTACGTCAGATGGTCTCGATGCGAGATTCGGGTGATGAGAGCGGGGTGGCCGTGTGCGATATGTAGCGCATGAGGGAGTTGTCCTCATGGGTGTTGCGAGCGGGGACGAGCGTTCTGCAAAAGCAAAAGCCCCGCTTGCGGCGGGGCTAGGTGCTGTCATTAAAGCTGTCATTACATAGGCAAAACAGGGCAGAAACAGTCGTTCTAATGACAATCCGCAAAATCTAAGTTGTTGATTTCGCTTGGTTGTGTTGGTGGAGACGGCGGGAATTGAACCCGCGTCCGAAAGCCCTCTACGGCAAGTTCTACATGCTTAGTCTGGCCAACTGGATTTAACGGGTGACACGCCGACCGACAGGCTTGCCAACCGCGAGCTACCTAGATTTGACAGTACGACAAGTAGCCCGCCGTACTGCGATCTCATGTATATAACGCTGCTGCCGGTTGCCCGGCCTGACCCATGAGCAGATCAGTGCAGCGTCCGGCTGGGATTAAGCAGCCAGAGCGTAGGATTCGTCGTTTGCGACTAAATCGATTCAGCGTTTAACGGGGTGCTGAGATCCCGGCATGCCCTCATCCGCTTCGCAACCCCCGTCGAAGCCATGTCGTCCCCGGTTGTGCTTTGCGTCTTAAGCGAGGCCATTATACCCCCAACGGGGGCAGGGAAACTAGTTTATTGCGCTTAGCCAGCGGCGGCGCAGGGTGATTTCCAGCCTATCCACGGCACGCGGTGTGCGTAGCAGGATGTCGTCGGGCTGGCCGGTGCGTTGCAGCTGTTGGCCCAGGGGGCTGAGGGTGATACGGCATTCGGCCAAGTCCAGCGCCACATCGCCCCAGCCCAGGGTGGCATGGGCGTCGTGCCAGATGCCCCAGTTCTGCTCGTTGAAACTGCGGCGGGTGCGGGGATGGCGCCAGGCATAAGCGGAGAGTTCGTGTGGCAGGTTGAGGCGGAATTCGCCGTCGGCCACAAGCAGCCGGGCGCAGGCGGCCATGAAGTTGGGCAGGTCGTCGCACAGCATGGCGTAGTCGGCGGTGTCTATCTGCTGGAACAGGCCGGGCGCCAGGGTGACAGGGCCGTAGCGGGTGGTCTGAAAGGTTTGCCCAAGAGGCAGGGGTTGGCAGGGGTCGTGGCGGATATCGGCTGCGGGGCTGTCGGCGATGGTTAGCCAGCCTGGATGGGCTGCCAGGTTCAGGCCTAGCTTGATGCGGTTGGGGCAGGCGCTGGCGGCGGCGGGTTGCCAGTCTGCGGCCAAGCGCTGTAGTGCTGGTAACAGTTGGGGGAGCGGAGGGTAGTTCGCCAGCCAGGCCTGGCCTTGCTGGGCCTGTTGCAGGCGGGCGGCGGGGTCGGCGACCAGCTTGATGCAGTTTGCTACCAATTGCTCGTACGGCACGATGCAGATGGCTTGGTCTATGCCGGGGTAGTCGGCCTGGTCGCTACTGGTTTCGCTGACGACGGCAGCACCTATGGCGAGCAGATGGGCTACCCGGACGATTTCGAACAGTTTGGCGTCGTAGCTGTGCAGGTTGAGTACCAGCTTGGCGCGGGCGATGAGGGCGTCGCGCTCGGGGCCGTAGATATTGCAGTATTGCTGCGCTACCAGGCCTTGCTGCTGCAGGGCCTGGATGATGGCGTCCCGGCGTGGCATGGGGGAGCCATAGAACAGGACATCGATGTCCTGCTCAACAGGCGGCATGGGCGCGCGCTGTGGCTGGCCGCCCAGCGGCATATGCAGGTAGCGCTTTGCCTGCCCCAACTGAGGGGCCAGCGCTTGCAGATTGCGGCTGCTGTAGTCCCATACCTCGAAGTGCTTGATAAGGTGGGGCAGGGTCTGTTGATACCAGGGGGAATTGGCGTCTATCTGCTCCAGCTGAAAGAAGACGGTGCCGGGCGGGACGGCGGGCAGGTCATGGGGCTTGAGCAGGTGGGGGCCGAACACCAGGTTGATGGCATCGTGCCTTAGCTGGTTGTAGGCGATGTCGGCCTGGTAGCCGGCATCGGTGATGGCTTGCCGCAGTATCAGGGCCAGCTCGGTGAAAGCGGCGGGATGACGGTAGCCTGCCGGTGAGATCAGGACGATGTTGAACGTGGCTGTCATGGTGTAGGCGCGCGCTTGACCAGCACGGCCAAGGCATCGGCTGTCTGGGTGATGGGGTAGTTGCTGGTAAGGCTGTCAAAAAAGCCCAGTTCGGCGGTGTATTCCAGCAGGTAGTCGAATTCCTGCTGGCTGATGGCGGCCTGGAGTGTGCCTTGCCGATGCCGTAGATACTGCAGTAGCGCCCGGGTCTTGGTGATGCCGGGGCGTTCCAGTTCGGCGGGCTGGTAATGCAGGTCTTCGATGATGTAGAGCCCGCCTGGTTTGAGCAGGGGGAAGAGGGTGGCCAGGCTGATCTGCTGATGGTGCGAGGCGTGGCTGCCATCGTCGATGATGACATCGAAACCATCGCTGCCATGGCGTGCCAGTATCTCGCCCAGCTTGGTGAGATCGTTACGCTGGCCTTGATCGCCCCGGATGATCTCGGTACCGGGCAGTTGCACAGCCGAGAAATCGGCGATGTCCAGGCCATAGAGGGTGGCTTGTGGGAAATAATCGCGCCACATGCGCAGGCTGGGGCAATCGCTGAACTGGCTGACCCCGCTGCGGGTTTGTACCAGCCCGTGCAGCAGGCCGATTTCCAGCAGGTGTATCGGGGTGTGGCGCAAGGGGGCGAACAGGGCGTCGTAGACACGGGTGTAGCCGTGTGCATCGAGAAAGGCCGTGCCCTTATCTGAATGGTAGTGATTGGCGAGCTGGGTGAGTGGGCCGTTCATGCTTGCAGGCTGGCGATATAGCGGGCGTCGTGCTGGCGCTGGTTTTGATACAGGCCAGCGAGACCCCGGTCGGCATTGATGGCGCGCAGTAGCGTGGGTATCAGATCGCTAGCCTGGTTTGCCACGGGGTCGGTGAGTTCAGGGTAGTGCGGCAGGGCTGCCAGGCCGGCGGCAAAGCCCTGGGCAGCCGTCTGGGCATAGACCTCGGGGTATTCCAACGTATCGACCAGTTGCGCTTGCCACTGGCCATCGGGGGTTTGCACCACATCCTGCACGCGGGCATGCTGCGCGAAATTGAGCTGCTCAAGGGCATTGGAGTAGGGCGGGCCGATTTCGCTGGCACGACTGAGTGCGTGCAGGGCTAGTCTGTCGCTGGTTGGGGGGGCATGTTGCAGGTATTGGTAGTTGTCTACCTGCTGCAGCAGGAATAATTGGGCTGTTAGTTGCTGTTCTGCCAGGAATTGTTGCCAGGAGGTGCCGGTGCCGGCCAGGTCCACCAGCAGGGCATGGGGGTGCAGCATGGTTTGGGCATACTGGATATAGCTGGCGCTGGGTTTGAGCAGGCAGGCGCGCGAGCTGAGGAAGTAATGGCAGCGCCGCTGCGGAAACAGGGCTTGGTGCAGCTTCTGCCACAGCCAGGCATCGCGGCTGATAAATAGTAGATCGGTGATGGCATGCTGGCGGCAATACGCCTCCAGCGCGAGGCTGGCACTGTAGAGCAGGGGTAGATTGAACTGGGTGGCCAGCAGCCACAGGTGCGCCAGGGCAGGCCTACCGGGATGATCTGAATAGGGGTTGGCCAACCTGGCTTCGCGCAGCCACCTTGCCAGGCTGGCGTGGCCTTGGTCGCTTAGCCATTGCTCGGTCTGGGTCAGCTTGGCACCGGTGTAATGCTGGCTGGGAATGCCGGCAGACTGGGGGCTGGCGACATCGCTGTGGGGGTGGTCACCGAGGTGGCTGGCGATGGTGCACTCGGCCAGCAGGGCTGGCCAGATATGGCCACG
This sequence comes from Chitinimonas sp. JJ19, assembly GCF_036961565.1. Classification (NCBI taxonomy): domain Bacteria; kingdom Pseudomonadati; phylum Pseudomonadota; class Betaproteobacteria; order Neisseriales; family Chitinibacteraceae; genus Chitinimonas; species Chitinimonas sp. JJ19. The sequence continues at coordinate 137,596 of NZ_JBAMDD010000009.1, read as the reverse complement.
GTGCTTGCCATCGTTGCTGATGACCATGCCGACCTTGCGGCGCAATCCTGCCTGCGTCAGCAAGGCTTCAATGATGGGCACGCTGAGGTACATATCTGACACCAGCAGGTCGCCGTCCTGCACCTGTTGCAGATTGGCCTGGATGGGGATGAGTTCTTCCTGCTCGAGCTGGATTTCCAGCTGCTGGCAATGCTGGCGGGTGCGGTCGTCCAGCCCCAGTTGCTGCGCTGTCGCATACCAGATGTCGTCCAGGCCATAGGGCTGGCCTGCCTGGTAGAGTTGGAAATCTGCCTGGCGCCTAGCATCGGCCAGGCCGACGAGGCCGGTGCGGCGCTCCAGCTCATGCTGTACCCACTGCGGCATCACATGACGGCGTGTGATCAGGGTATCGAAGATGTCGAAGCTGCGCCGCGTGGGTTTCATGCCAACCGGAAGAATAGAGTCTCAGCCCCCATCATAGCCGAGCCTGCCGGTGTCAACGCGCCGGCAGCAGCGTGAGTAGTTCCATCGGGGTGGCGATGCGCAGATCCGCACCCCATTCGTCTGGTTTTTCTTCTGCGGCGATATAGCCGTAATCCGCCAGCACGGTGGTCATGCCTACCGCCCGGCCAGCGGCGATATCGCGCTCGGCATCGCCCACGTACCAGCAGTGTGCGCTGGACACCCCCATGGCTTCGCAGGCGTAGCGCATGGGGCGGGGGTCGGGCTTGGCCACACCTACTGTGTCGCCCGATACCACCACACAGGGCGGCACGCTAAAACCCAGGCTGGGTACCAGGCGGTCGGTGAAGCGCATGGGCTTGTTGGTGACGATGCCCCATTGCAGGCCCAAGCCGTCCAGCGCTTCCAGCAGCGGGTTGATGCCATCGAACAGTACGGTCTGGTCGCAGAAACCGGCTTCGTAGTGGTCCAGAAAGCGCAAACGCAAGGCATCGAAACCGGGTTCGTCGCGTTTCATGCCAAAACCCAGCTCAACCAGGCCACGGGCGCCGTGGCTGGCGATGGGGCGTATCCGTTCATGTGCTACCGGTGGCCGGCCTTCCTCGGCCAGCAAGCGGTTCAGCGCGCCGCCCAAGTCCAGTGCGGTATCGGCCAGCGTGCCGTCCAGGTCGAACAGAATGGCAGAGATCATGCTGCGGCTTTCCGGCAGGCCAGCAGGTAGTTGACGCTGGCATCGTCGTTCAAGTGGTAGCTCTTGGCTATCAGGTCGTAGCCCATGCCCTTTAGCTCGACCAGGTCTAGGCTGTTGTTGCGGGCCATGCGGGCCAGTTCGGAAGGCTTGAGGAATTTGGCGTAATCATGCGTGCCCCGTGGCAGCAGGCCCAGCACATACTCGGCGCCCACGACAGCCTGCAGATAGGCCTTGGGGTTGCGCGATATGGTAGAGAAGAATACCCAGCCACCCGGTTTGACCAGGCGGGAGACGGCGGCCACCACGCTGCTGGGTTCGGGCACGTGTTCCAGCATCTCCATGCAGGTCACCACATCGAAGGCGGCGGGCATGCTCTCCGCCAGTTGCTCTACCGGCAGACAACGGTAATCGACCTTGATGCCGGATTCCAGGCCATGCAGCCGGGCTACCTTGAGTGACTTCTCGGCCAGGTCCAGCCCGGTGACCGTTGCGCCCCTACGGGCCATGGCTTCTGCCAGGATGCCGCCACCGCAACCCACGTCCAGCACGGTTTTGCCATCCAACCCGGCGTGGCCATCGATAAAGCCCAACCTGAGGGGGTTGATCTCGTGCAGGGGCTTGAATTCGCTCTCCATATCCCACCATTTGTGGGCCAGGTCGGCAAACTTGGCCAGTTCGGCATCGTCGGCGTTGCGTACGGCGTCGTTGGCCTGCTGGCCTAGGTTGTGTGTGGATTCCGTCATATGTGGTGTCCTGGCGTGATGGGCGGGCGGCGTTCAGGCGCTGATGCGCGCTTGCCAGAAATGGGCACGGGCAAGCAACTGGCCGGGGTTGAGCGTGCTCAGTTCGCCTTCGTGTAGCAAGGCGCGGCCGGCAACCCAGACGTGGGATACCTGCTCGCGGCCTGCTGCGTAGACGATTTGCGAAATGGGATCGTACAGCGGCTGTGAGCCGATATCGGCCAGGTTGATGGCAATGATGTCGGCCTGCTTGCCGACGACCAGGCTGCCTATCTGGTCGGCCATGCCCAGCGCACGGGCGCCGGCCAGCGTGGCCATTTCGAGTGCGGCGGCGGCATGCAATGCCGTGGGGTTGGCCGATTGTGCCTTGGCGATCAGGGCGGCTAGGCGTAGGTCGCCCAGCATGTCCAGCTTGTTGTTGCTGGCGGCACCGTCCGTGCCCAGGCCTACGTTGACACCGGCTGCCTGCAAGGCATGGATGCGGGCAAAGCCGGACGCCAGTTTGAGGTTGCTGGCCGGGTTGTGTGCCACATGCACGCCATGGTGGGCCAGCAGTTCGATTTCTGCATCGTTGGCGTGAACCACGTGGGCGGCCACCAGGCCGGGGCCGAGCACGCCCAGGGCGCGTAGCCGTTCCAATGGGCGGACGCCATACTGGGTGAGGCTACCGGCAATCTCGTCTTCGGTTTCATGGATATGGCAATGGATGCCCATCTCCAGTTGCTCGGCCAGGGTGACCACCTTGCTGAAGGTCTCGTCCGATACCGTATAGGGGGCGTGGGGCGCCAGACTGAAGCCGACCAGTGGTTCGCCACGGAAGGCTTCGCGCGCGGCGATGGCCTTGCTGATGTAGTCGTCTGCGTTTTGTCCGTAGCCGGTAGGAAACTCCAGGATGGAGCAGCCGACCACGGTGCGCATGCCGGCGGTAATGGCGGCACGGGCCACAGCTTCGTGGTGGAAATACATGTCGTTGACGGTGGTGGTGCCGCCACGCAGCATTTCTGCCATGGCGTGGAGGGTGCCGTCATAGACGAAGGCATCGGATACATGCTTGCCCTCGGCCGGCCAGATATGGTTGTTGAGCCAGTCCATCAGGGCCAGGTCGTCGGCCAGGCCGCGCAGTAGGCTCATGGCCGAGTGTGCGTGCAGATTGACCAGGCCGGGCAGCAGGGCGTGATCGGCAAGCTCGATATGGCGGGCTTGCGGGTAGCGTTCGCGGGCTTGCTCGCTGGGCAGCAGGGCGGCGATGCGCTCGGCCTCGATGACCAGGGCATGCTGCTGCAGTACCAGGCCTTGCGGCTCGACGGGGATAAGCCAGCGTGGGTGTAATACGGTGAGTGTCATAGGCTTGGATAGTCTGATCTAGCCCGCCATTTTAACCTGCCTGCGCAAGCAGGGCTTATTTGTTGCGGCGCGCCAGGAAGCGGGCTGGGTCCAGGGCCTGCACCAGCTCCCGTTCCAGTGGTAAGGGCTCGCCACAGATCTGTGATGCCAGCAGCTCGGCACAGAGCTGCGACCAGACGAGGCCACGGGCACCCAGGCCGGTAAAGGCGTACAACCCGGCGCGGCGCGGGGCCAGATGCAGGCTGCCGGCATGCTTGGGCTGGAAGCGCTCTACCGCGACCAGCGGGCCAACCAGGGGCAGGCGATCGGGGGTGCCGGGCCGATGGCAGCGCCGGCCGCCGAGCTGGCTGGCATCCAGGCCATGGGCAGCAGCGGGTAGCATGGCCGCGAGCAGGGCCAGGTTGTCGCTGGCTGCACTGGCGCCTGCCGGGCTGGAACCTATGCAGGCCAGGCCGCCATGGGCGGGCGTGAGATAGCCGCCACGACACACCACTGTACGGAGTGCCGGCACTTGCGCTTGCGGCAGGTGGCTGACCAGGCGTTCATCCTGGCCGACCTCCAGCTCTGGGGCAAGGCGGGTGGCGTCTGCCGCATTGGCCAGGACGACCACCGGCGCGCTCGCCAGCAACTGCCCGGCGGCATCCCATGCCTGCCATCCGTCGGGCCCAGGCTGCAACTGGGCCACGGTCTTGCCAAAGTGGGCATCCAGGCGACCGCCCGCTTCAGCCAGCAGGGCCTGTACCAGGCTGGGCGGGTTGACCCAGCCGGCTTGTGGGAACCACAAGCCACCTGCGGCCAGCTCATGCCCGGCCAGCGCACTGGCTGCTTGTTGGGTAACGGCCTGGGCATATTCTGGTGGCAAGCCCAGCCTGTCGGGTAGTTGCTCGAAGCGTTCGGCCTCGGCGGTGTCGCGTGCCAGTTGCAGTGCACCGCAGGTGGCCCAGATGACATTGGGCAGTTTGCGCAAGCCCCTTAAACCATAGAGAAAGGCCGCCCGGACCAGGCGTGCCTGGAGGTTGTCATCGCCTGAAAGCACAGGGCGATAGGCACCCGCATGGTTGCCTGATGCTTGCTGTGCCGCAGCCTGGGCCTGATCCAGCAGGGTAATGCGCCAGCCACGCGCTGCCAGTCGCGCGGCGATAGCGCTGCCCGCTACGCCTGCACCGATCACGATTGCGTGCTGTGTTGCCGGGGCTGCTTGCCGGTGGCGCTTTCCGCGAAATTGGCCTGTCAGCATCTGCCGTTTGCTGCCAAAGCCCGGTTGGCGGGCCACATTGAAGCCGGCGGCCTCCAAACCACGCCGGACTGCGCCCGCTACCGTGTAGGTAGCCAGCGTGGCGCCACTGGCCGCCAGGCGGGTGAATTGCTGGTAGAGCGCCGCCTGCCATAGCTCCGGGTTTTTGCTGGGCGCAAAACCATCCAGGAAAAAGGCGTCGATCTGGGCTGAGAGTCTGGGTAGCCATTCCAGTGCATCGCCCAGCAGCAGGGTCAACACCACGCCGTCGGGCAGTTCCAGCCGGTGCAGGCCGGGCACCAGGGTGGGCCATTGCGCTATCAGCGCCTGCCCTAGTGCGTGCAGATCGGCATCATCGGCAAACAGATGCTGGTACAGACTGGCGAGATCGGCCGCGCTGAAGGGGTGTAACTCGCAGGAGATGAAGTGCAGCCGGGTACCGCGTGCCGGATCGGCACGCCAGGCCTGCCAGGTGGCCAGAAAGCTCAAGCCCAGGCCGAAGCCGGTTTCGCATATGGCAAAGTGCTGGGTACCCTGCCAGCGCTGCGGCAGCTGATTACCGGCCAGGAACACATTGCGCGCTTGCGCCAGGCCGCCATCCTGGGTGTGGTAGATATCGTCGAACGCAGCGGAATAGGGGATGCCTTGCTCGGTGAGATGCAGGGTGGCAGGCGTAAGGTGCAGCGGGGCGGGGGGCATGCGAAGAAGAAGGCGAGATAGCGCGGGGTGCCGAAAGAGCGTATTCAATCATGGCTGCGGCGCTTTTGCAGCGATTTGGGGCCTGCGCGGGGTGAGGGCTTGGTGCGATAGCCTTGCACCATCGCCACCTGGGCGCGCTGATCAGGCAAAATGACGGGTGGGCAGCCCGGTCTGGGGCGGCAGTTCTGTTAGGTAGTTGGTGATGAAGATGCAGCAAGTATGGTGGATAGACAGCAGCAGGACGGCCTGTATATGGGCCTTGGGGGCAGCGGCATGAGCGCCGATATGCAATCCCCGCGTGTGCTGTCGCTTATCCCGCCGATGACGCAGCTGAATACGCCGTACCCCTCTACAGCCTACCTGACGGGCTTCCTGCGTTCGCAGGGGGTGGATGCAGTACAGCAGGATCTGGCCTTGGCCCTGGTGCTGCGCCTGTTTTCTGCCGAGGGTCTGGCGCGGGTGCGTGAGCATATTGCAACGCTGCCGCCGTCGGCGCGTACACCCCTGGTCGAGGGTTTTGATACCCACTTCGATTTGTATCAGGGGACGGTAGGCCCGGTGATCGCCTTCCTGCAGGGCCGAGACTCCACCGTCGCCCATCGCATCTGCAGCCGGCGCTTTTTGCCGGAAGGGCCGCGATTCGACGCGCTGGATGTCTATGTAGACCCGGATGATCCAGAGGGCGGCGACCCGCTGGCCTGGGCTTTTGGGGCCTTGGGCATGCAGGATCGTGCCCGCCACCTGGCTACGCTCTATCTGAATGACCTGGCCGATGTGCTGCGCGACGCGGTGGATGAGCGCTTCGAGTTTGTCCGCTATGCCGAGTCGCTGGCGCAGGCGCAGCCTACTTTCGAGCCTCTGGCCCAGGCCCTGGCCGCACCGCTTAACCTGGTCGACGACCTGCTGGCCGAATTGACGCTGGCTGCCATCGAGCGTGAGGTGCCGCAGGTGGTGTTGCTGTCGGTACCGTTTCCTGGCGCCGTGTATGCGGCCTTCCGTATTGCCCAGACCATCAAGGCCCGCCACCCGCAGATCGTGACTCTGCTGGGCGGCGGCTTCGTCAACACCGAGCTGCGCGAGCTGACCGAGGCGCGGGTGTTTGATTACTTTGATTATGTGATGCTGGACGCAGGCGAGCGGCCTTTGCTGGCCTTGCTGGACCACCTCAAGGGCAAACGCTCGCAGCAACGCTTGGTGCGTACCTATGTGCGCGATGCTGAGTCGGGCAAGGTGCGCTATATCAACTTCATGGAAGCGGATGTGCCGTTCGAGCAGATAGGCACGCCGACCTGGGACGGCCTACCGCTGGACCACTATCTCTCCCTGCTCGACATGCTCAACCCCATGCACCGGCTATGGTCGGACGGGCGTTGGAACAAGTTGACGGTAGCCCATGGCTGCTACTGGAAGAAATGCAGTTTCTGCGATGTGAGCCTGGATTACATCTCTCGCTATGAGACGGCCTCCGCCACCACCCTGGTAGACAGGATAGAGGCCATCATTGCCGAGACAGGCCAGACGGGCTTTCATTTCGTCGATGAGGCCGCCCCCCCAAAGATGCTGCGCGCCCTGGCGGAGGAGTTGCTGCGACGCAATGTTGCCATCTCCTGGTGGGGTAATATTCGGTTCGAGAAGTCGTTTACGCCGGATCTGTGCCAGCTGCTGGCCGATAGTGGCTGTATCGCTATTTCCGGAGGCCTGGAAGTTGCGTCGGATCGTTTGCTCAAGCTGATGAAAAAAGGTGTGTCGGTAGACCAGGTAGCGCGGGTTACCCATGGTTTTACCGAGGCCGGCATCCTGGTACATGCCTATCTGATGTATGGCTTTCCTACGCAGACGGTGCACGATACGGTCGATGCGCTTGAGTATGTGCGGCAGCTGTTTGCGGCAGGTTGCATCCAGTCTGGCTTCTTCCATCGCTTTGTCTGCACCGTGCATTCGCCGGTAGGCAAGAACCCGGAAGAATACGGGGTGACGCTGCTGCCTTTGCCCGAGATCAGCTTTGCCAAGAACGATGTGGGCTTCCACGACCCTACCGGCGTAGACCATAACAGCCTGGGCGAGGCTTTGAACAAGGCCCTGTACAACTACATGCACGGTATAGGGCTGGAAGACGATGTACGGCGCTGGTTTGTCGGCAGGGTGCCACGCACCAGCGTGCCACGCGATTTCATTGCCCTGGCGCTGGCTGCAGGCCGCTAAATAGGTGTGCTGGCCTGTCGTCAGCAAGATGCAAGCAAGCGGCGCTAACCCAAGGCGCTGGCCTTATGGTTAAATCCTTCCCATGAGTACGCTCTTCAAGAAGATCGCCCTGGTGGCGAGGCGCAACAGCCCCAATATCGGCGAGCCCTTGCGCCGCCTCGCTGCCCTGCTGCGCCAGCACGACTGTGCCAGCATCGTGCTGGATGCCGATACGGCGGCCGAGCACCCCATTCCCGATACCCTGGTGGTGCCGCCCGAGCAGATAGGCAAGGTGGCTGATCTGGTCATCGTGCTGGGTGGCGACGGCACCATGCTGTCGATTGCGCGGCTGGTGGCGCCTTATCGCATTCCCCTGGTCGGCATCAACCAGGGGCGCTTGGGCTTTATGACGGATGTGGGTGTGGATGACATCGAAACCATCATCCCCCGCATACTGGACGGCGACTTTGTGCCGGAAGAGCGCATGCTGCTCTCCGCCAAGGTGATACGCGACGAGCGCGAGGTGCATGCCGCCCTGGCCTTCAACGATGTGGTGTTCAGCCGGGGTTCGCTGGGCGCCATGATCGAGTTCGAGATTTTTATCGACGACCAGTTTGTTTACAGCCAGCGCTCGGATGGCCTGATCGTCAGTACGCCGACAGGCTCCACGGCTTATGCCTTGGCGTCGGGTGGGCCCATATTGCATCCCACGGTGCCGGCCATTGCCCTGGTGCCTATCTGCCCGCAAACCATGACAGCACGGCCTATCGCGGTCAACGATGCGTCTACCGTGGAGTTCATGCTGACGCGTGGGTCCGAGGTGAAGGTGCACTTTGACGGGCATTCACATTTTGACCTGCGCGAAATGGACAGGGTGACCATCAAGCGCTACCGCAACTCGCTACGCATCCTGCACCCTGTGGGGTACAACTACTACGACATGCTGCGCCACAAGCTGCACTGGGGCGAGCGCCTGTTCTGATTCGCCATTTTGCCTGCCCGCATTGCGGTTAGCTGCGGTGCCGGGCTCTATCTTTGTGTGCCTAAACCATGCTGCTGACACTCCACCTACGCGATTTCGTGATCGTTGATGAACTCGAGCTGACCTTTAGCCATGGCTTTACGGTGCTGACGGGTGAGACGGGGGCCGGTAAATCCATCCTGATCGATGCCTTGTCGCTGTTGCTGGGTGCGCGGGCAGATACCGGCGTGGTCAGGCATGGCACGGACAAGGCGGACCTGTCGGCCCAGTTCGATATCCAGGGACATGACGAACTGGCCCAGATACTCAAGGACTACGAGCTGGAAGGCGATGAGAACAGCCTATTGTTGCGCCGTACCATAGACGCGACCGGCCGTTCGCGTGCCTTTATCAATGGTCAGCCAGCGACCTTGGCCCAGCTCAAGGAGGTGGGGGAGTTCCTGGTGGATATCCACGGCCAGCACGCCCACCAGTCGCTGATGCGGGCAGAATCGCAACGTGGGTTGCTGGATGCCTTTGCCGGCCAGACTGAGTTGGCACGTAGCGTGCGGCAGGCGTTCGTGGCCTGGAAGAAGGCTGAGGAAAAACTCAATGAGGCCAGCAAGCATGCTGGTGAATACGCTGCCGAGCGCGAGCGTTTGCAGTGGCAGATCGAGGAGATTGCCACCCTGAACATGACGGCTGGTGAGTGGCAGGAGCTGCAGAGCGAGCATAGCCGGTTGAGCCATGCGGCCAGCCTGATCGAAGGCGGCCAGAGCGCGCTGGAGACGCTGGCGGATGGGGAGGTCAATGCGCAGTCATTGCTGGCGGGTGTGCAGTCGCGCCTGGCCGATCTGGCCAGCCTGGACCCCGGCCTGAATGAGGCGGTGGAGTTGCTGGCGACGGCCGATGCCAACTTGTCTGAGGCAGTACATGCCTTGCGGCACTACGCCGACAAGGTGGAGTTGGACCCCAGCAGGCTGGTCGAGGTGGAAAGGCGCATGGACGATATCTACCGCTTGGCGCGCAAGTACCGTATCGAGCCTGAGCAACTGGCGGGCAAGCTGGCCGGCTGGCGTGCCCGTCTGGCCGAGCTGGGCGGCGATGAGGGGATGGAAGCATTGACGGCAGCGGTGCAGAAGGCCGAGGCGGCCTACCGCAAGCCTGCCGCGCAGCTGAGCAAGGCGCGCGGCGCCACAGCCGAGAAGCTGGGCAAGGCTGTCAGTGCCGAGATGCAGACCATGGCCATGGCCGGTAGCCGCTTCGAGATTGCCTTGATACCCGGTGAAATTGCTGCGGCCTATGGCCTGGAACAAGTGGAGTTCCAGGTGGCGCCGCACGCCAGTGCGCCCGCACGCTCGCTGGCCAAAGTGGCATCGGGCGGCGAGCTGTCACGTATCAGCCTGGCCTTGCAGGTGGTCACCAGCCAGGTGGCCGAGGTGCCGACCTTGATATTTGACGAAGTGGACGTGGGCATAGGCGGGCGCGTGGCGGAGATAGTGGGCAAGCTGCTCAAGACGCTGGGCAAGCGTCACCAGGTGCTGTGCATTACCCATCTGCCGCAGGTTGCCGCCAGCGGTGACCAGCAGTTACAGGTCAGCAAGGTGCAGACCGCCGAGACGGTGCTCAGCCGCATTGCCAGGCTGGACGATGCCGGGCGGATAGAAGAGATCGCCCGCATGCTGGGAGGGGTGGACATTACTGATACCACCCGCAAGCATGCCGCAGAGTTGCTGGGTATAGCCTGATTGCATATTTAGTTCGGGTATTTGCCCTGTATTTGGCATGAAAGTGTTGCCAACTAAGCGCTTGGTGTAGGGATAAAAGTCACATCGCTGTAATCCCGCATCTACAACATCACCAATTTGGTTAAGCTTAATGCCGTCAGCATCGGCTGTTGACTGCAATTAGAACAAAGCTCCGACCACGGGGTGTGCCAGAGGGATGCAAACGTATGTGGGCTACTATCAAGCGCGGGGCGTTCGCCGCCGTTCTTTCCTCGCTGGCGCTGCTGACGCACGCTGCACCGATCAAGGTAGGCTATCTACCCAACCTGGGCTTTGCCCCGCTCAATGTGGCAGAGGAGAAAGGCTACTGGAAGGAGTTGGGGGTGCAGGTACAGCTGGTGCCCTTCACCGAGAGCCGTACGCTGCTGAAGGCGCTTGGGGATGGCGAGGTGGATATTGCCGGCGACCTGACCGCGAATTTCGTGGGTGCCCAGATGGAAGGCGCACCGATCAAGCTGACGGCAGAAACCCATACCTCCAACGGCAGCGTGAAGATACTGCTGAAGGCCGGCGCCGATGTCACCAAACTCAATGGCCAGATACTGGGCGTAGGCGACAAGCAGGTTGGACAGCTGTTCCTGCTGGCGCGTTATCTCAGTGCCAATGGTCGGCAACTGAGCGACTACAGATTGATGGAGGCCAGTCCCGAGAAGTTGGCTGCCGCCTTTGCCAAGGGCCAGATATCGCTCAGCGTGTTGCCCGACCCGCAAGCCATGTTTATCTACCGCACCGTGGGCGCATCGATACCGGCCGATAGCGCAACCTATGCCGGCATCGTGACCGAGGGATTTGCCGCCAACAAGCAAGCTATTGCCAGCATACCGGACGAGCAATGGGTGCGGTTCTATCGGGGATGGCTCAAGGGGGTGAGCTGGGTACGCAGTGGCGGCACCCGCTTTGCCGATTTCAAGTCATCTTTGAATGCTGGCCTGTTCAAGGGCTTTGTCGCCGAGGGCGATACCAGCATGATGGCGGGCCTGGCCAGCATCAAGTTTCCCAATGCGGCAGAAGCTGCCAAGCGCCATGGCGACCTGGGTGGGTTGGAATACCATGTGCGTGCCGTGCTTCGCTTCATGCGCGAGGCGAGGTTGATACAAACCGAGCCGGAAGCCCGTAGCCTGATACAGTCCACCGCATTTGAACGGGCCCTGGCAGCCAACAAATAGCTGGCGGGCAGTGCGGGAATCGGGTTAACTTCGCCGCCTCTTTTGCTGCCCACATGAACCTAGCAAGCCATGAGCGATGCCCAACACTTTATGCGACTGGCCCTACAGGAGGCCGAGTTGGCCCGGGCGGCCGGTGAGGTGCCTGTAGGGGCGGTGCTGGTGAAGGACGGCGTGGTCATAGCCAGGGGCAGCAATGCGCCCATAGGCCTGCACGATCCCTCTGCCCATGCCGAAATGCGCGCCTTGCGTGCCGCTGCCGCCCTGTTGGGTAATTACCGCCTGCCGGGCTGTGAACTCTATGTGACGCTGGAGCCCTGTGCCATGTGCGCCGGCGCCATGATGCACGCCCGTCTTGCGCGGGTAGTCTATGCCGCGCCCGACCCCAAGACCGGGGCGGCTGGCAGCGTGCTGGACCTGTTTGGCTACGCACAGTTAAATCACCACACCATGGTGGAGGGCGGTGTCATGGCGGAGGAAGCCGGGCAATTGCTCAAGGATTTCTTTGCCGAGCGGCGGGCTGCAGCCAAGGCACGCAGGCAAGGGCTTGGCGAAGCATAACACCGGGCTGACCTGTTGCTTGCCTTGCCCATGCTGCATGGGCTTGCCGGCGGTAGCCGCTGTGGGCGAAAAGCGATAAAGATGTCGTGATAGCTAGGGCGTAGTCAGATAGTCGGGATTACATCGCAATCGGCTTGTAGAATTACTACATAAGAGACCGGTATCAGCCGGTTGCCGGAATGCCGCCGAAAACCCTGGCGGTGTACGGAACACCCACCCAAGCCGAGGAGTGCTACCGCATGCAGCGCAGTACCAAGATAGTTGCCACGCTAGGCCCCGCCACCAGCGACCCTGAGGTGCTTACCCGCTTGATCGCAGCGGGTGTCAATGTCGTTCGTTTGAATTTTTCACACGGCAAGCCTGAGGACCATATCGGTCGTGCCGAGATGGTGCGGGCGGCAGCTGAGAAGCTGAATTTGCCGGTCGCCATCATGGTGGACTTGCAAGGCCCCAAGATACGGGTAGGCAAGTTCGAGAAGAACAAGATCACGCTGGAACCGGGCCAGTTGTTTATCCTGGATTCGGCATGCGAGCTGGGCAATAACGAGCGGGTCGGGCTGGATTACAAGGAGCTGCCACGCGATGTCAGCCCTGGCAATGTGCTGCTACTTGATGATGGCCGCCTGGTGCTGGATGTGGAGAGCGTGCAGGGCAGCGCCATTCATACCCGTGTGCGGGTAGGGGGCGTGCTGAGCAACAACAAGGGCATCAACCGGCAAGGCGGCGGGCTTTCTGCGCCGGCCCTGACCGCCAAGGATATGGAGGACATCAAGGTTGCCGCCAAGCTGGAGGCTGACTATGTGGCCGTGTCCTTTCCCAAGAGCAGCGCCGACATGTATATGGCCCGTACCCTGATACAGGCTGCAGGCAGCCGTGCTCAGGTGGTGGCCAAGATTGAGCGCACCGAGGCCATTGCCAATCTCGACGAGCTGGTCGAAAGCTCGGATGCCATCATGGTGGCCCGGGGTGACCTGGCGGTGGAGGTCGGCGATGCAGCCGTACCTGCCCTGCAAAAACGCATGATTCGTCTGGCACGGGAAAAGAACAAGCTGACCATTACCGCGACACAGATGATGGAATCGATGATCTCCAGCCCGGTGCCCACCCGTGCCGAGGTGAGCGATGTGGCCAATGCGGTGCTGGATGGTACCGATGCCGTGATGCTGTCGGCCGAAACGGCGGCGGGCAAATACCCCATCGAGACGGTGGAAGCGATGGCGCGGGTTTGCCTGGAGGCAGAGAAGTCCTCGGACTATCAGTTGGACCGCGACTTCCTGAATCGTGAATTCATCCGGGTCGATCAGTCCATCGCCATGGCGGCCCTGTTTACCGCTACCCATCTCAAGGTCAAGGCCATCGTGGCATTGACGCAGACAGGGGCGACCGCACTCTGGACCAGCCGGGTGAACTGCGGTGTGCCTATCTATGCCATGACTCCGGAAATCGCCACCTATCGGCGCCTGAGTCTGTTCCGCGATGTCTATCCCATGATGCTGGCGCACGATTGCGACCAGAAATCGTTGCTGGTGTCGGCTGAACTCAAGCTGCTGGAGCAAGGCCTGGTTCAGCCTGGTGACCTGATCGTGGTCACAGTGGGCGATACGGTGGGATTGATGGGTAGTACCAATACCATGAAGATCGTCAGGGTGGCGCAACGCTGATCTGAGCGGCAGCGGCGCTTAGCCCAGATCAGGCGGTGTGCTGAGGGCTACCGCCACGCGGTTGCGCCCATCGATTCTTGCCTGGTCCAGTGCCGCACCAGCGGCAGCCAACAGGCTGTGCGCGCCGTATATGCCGTGCTCGGCAGCACAGGCCACGCCAAAGCTGGCGGTCATGGCCAGGGCGGGTTCCAGTGGATTGGGTTTGGACTCGATCCGCCCGCGCAGCATCTCGGCCAGGGTGGCAGCGCCATCGGCCGAGGTGTTGGGCAGGACGATGCAGAAGCGGTCGCCAGACAGGCGGCCTGCGGTATCGGTATTGCGCAATGATTGACGCAGCAGCCTGCCCACCCGACCCAGCGCGGCATCGCCGCAGTCTCGGCCCATTTGCTCGTTCATTTCGCCCAGCTTGTCCAGATCGAACAGGATCAGGGAGAAGGGGTGGCCAAACCGATGGGCACGGTTGCATTCCTCTTCAATGCGCGCCAGCAACCACGGCCGGTTGGGCAGGCCGGTGAGATGGTCCATCCGGGTCGCGCGCTCTTGCTCCAGCAGTGCCCCCTCCAGTTCCTTGCGTACCCGCCGCCACTCGACCAGGGCCGAGGCTTGCCGGCCCAGCTGCAGCAACCATTCACGCTGCTCTGCATCCAGCAGGCGAGGGCGATTGTCCAGCAGGCTCAATACCCCTATGGCATGCCCATTTGGCGCGCAGATGGGCGTGGCCGCATACATGCAAAAACCGAATCCGCTTTGGGTCAGCGGGTGGCTTGCCGTGCGCGGGTCGGTATGCAGGTCGGGGATATTGATAAAGGCATCGCCAGTTAGTGCCAGGTCGGCAAAAGTGCCGCTGCGCGGCAACTGGCGAAAGGGCAGGTAGTCCACCGAGGCGCTGATCCAGACCAGGCCGCGATCGACAAAGGCGACGAAGGCCTGGGGAACATCACACAGCCTGGCGGCGGCCTGCACGATGAAATCGAAATCCTCGTGCTTCTGATTGTCCAGCAAGCCGCTTTGGTAGAGCGCCTTGAGCCTTTGTTCTTCGTCGTAATGTGCCGCGCCTGACATGAAAACTCCCCTTTGCCTGTTTCAGCATAGGGGAGTTTTATGACAAAGCAATCAGCCTTTGGGCAGATATTTCACGCGGTAACCGCCGTATATCGCCATTTCATGGCTTTGGGCAGCAAAGTGTCAGTTTTCCAAGTGCAAGTTATTCACAGCTTGAACTTGGCGAACATGGTGCGGATGCCACTGGCCAGTTGATCCAGCTCGCCCAGGGTGCCGGTCATGGCCTGCAAGGCTTCGTCACTTTGCTGGATCTGGGCCGTCACGCGCTCGGCATTTTGTGCCATCAGGGTGGCGGCTTGCCGCTGCTCGCTGGTGGAATGGGCGATTTCACGCATATTGCTGACGACTTCCGACATGCGCTGCTGTATCTGGGCGATGTTGCTGGCAGTCTCACGTATCAGCCCGGCGCCGGCCTCTACCGAGCTAAGCGTGCGTTGCATATTGCCCGTGGCGCCCTGCGTGGCATCGCGCATGCTGCCTATCATGGTGGAGATTTCCTGGGTGGCCTGGCCGGTGCGCTCGGCCAGCTTGCGGACTTCGTCGGCAACCACGGCAAAGCCACGGCCCTGCTCGCCGGCGCGTGCCGCTTCAATGGCGGCGTTGAGCGCCAGCAGGTTGGTCTGGTCGGCAATCTCCTTGATCACCTGCACAATGCCACCGATATCGTCGGCACGGCGATTGACCTCGGTAAACAGCGAGGACAGTTCGCGCACGGCGCTGGCCGAGTTGTCGATTTCGCCGGACACCTGGGCAATGCTGTTGGAACCCTCGGCCGACAGCTTGCCAGTGGCATCGACAAGCGTGTTGGCATCACCCGCGTAGTCCGCGATGTGCGAAATACTGACGGTCAACTCCTCTATGGTGGCGGCATTAGCCGCCCCGTGGTCGGCCAACTGGCGCGAATCCTCCGCCATACGGCGGGTAAGGGTGGCGATATTGTTGACGCCGTCGGTGAGGTGGCTGGCTTCGCCCTGCAGTTCTACAAACATCTGCCGCAGTTGTTCCTGAAACTGGTTGAAGGCCTGGGCCGTCTGGGCAATCTCATCATTACCGCTGACCGGGATGCGACGGGTGAGATCGCCGCCACCGGTAGCGATGGCACGCATGGCATCACGTACCCGCATCAGGCCTGCCAACATCTTGCTGATGGTGGCCGTCAGCAGGGCCATGGATATTGCCAGCAGCACGACTACCAGCATGACTGAGAAGATCAGCAGCTTGCCCAGCGGCGCCAGGGCATCGGATTTGTCTATGGCCACTGCCAGATACCAACCGGTGCTGGGGATGGGGCGCACCTGGACAAATTTTTCCTGCCCATCAATGGTGATCTGCTCCATCTGGCCGCCTTCGGCCAAGGTCTTGAGCTTGCTGGCATCCAGCCCTGGTGCCATTTCTATGGCCGGCTTCATGCGCTTGGCTTCTTCGGAGTGGATCAGCACCACACCCTTGGCATCGAGTGCAAAGGCGTAGCCCTGATGGGCCAGCTTGACCCCCAGTACACCGCTGACCAGGCCATCCATGAACACATCACCGGCTGCCACACCGGCTGTTGCGCCGCTGACTGGGCTGGCCATGGAAATCACCAGCTTCTTGGTGGCAGCATCCAGATAGGGCTCGGTGATGATGGTCTTACCTGCCGACTTGGCCTGCTGGTACCACGGCCGGCCAGTCGGGTCGTAACCCTCGGGCAGGTTTTGTGGTTTGGAGAAAACGATCTGCTTATCGTCGTAGCCCACATAGGTGGTATCGAACTGCCCGGACTTCTCACTCAACTGCAGGAAGGGCAGCACGGGCGGGGCTGCTGGTGTCGGCGGCGCGGCGGGTGCGGCGGCTTCTGCCGTGCCTGCTGCGGGTGTGCTCGCATCTGCAGCGGGTTCTGGGGCTGCTGGTGGGGCAGCCGTGGCAAGCTGACCCGCCGTACCCGCCAGGGCGGTGATGATGGAGGACTTGGCGTTCAGCCATTCGTCCGCCGATCGTGCAGCTGCCTGGGCGGCCTCGCTGGACTGGGACTGCAATGCCGCCATCAGCTCATCGCGCATGCGTATGTAAGAGGCAATGGTAAGGATCAAGGCGACTATGCTGACCAGAATGGCCATGGCGATAATGAGTTTGCTGCGTAGTGATTGCATGCGTCTGCTCGCTTGGAGGGAGTAGGGTCAGTAGCAACGGGACAACATCGTGACAACCAGCTGTGCCGGTTTACGCTCTAATCATTGGCAAGCTTGGGTTGCGAATCAAGTTGCTGCTGCTTCAGCCTAGACTAGGCCAGCGCCTCTTGCGCGACCACAACGCAGTTGCGGCCGTTATCCTTGGCGCGATACAGGGCTGCATCAGCCTGGGCCAGCAGTGTGGCCGGGTGGCACTGATCCAGGTGGCTGCTGGCTGCCACCCCCAGGCTGGCGGTGACATATTCCGGCGCACCGGCAGTACGATGCGAGCGGGTAGCCAGCCGGCCGCATAGGGTGTCCGCCACGGTGGCGGCACCATCCAGCTCGGTATGCGGCAGCAGCAGGCACAGTTCCTCGCCGCCATAACGGCCGGCGCTGTCCGTCTCGCGCAGGGTCTCGCGTATCAGTCTGCCGGTATTGGCCAGCACGATATCGCCAGTGGCGTGGCCCCACTGGTCGTTCACCTGCTTGAAATGGTCCAGGTCCAAGAGCACCAGCGCCATCGGCTCCTTGAACCGCCGCGCCCTGGCACACTCCTCGCCCAGGCGCTCCATCAGGCGGCGGCGGTTCATCAGCCCGGTCAGTTCGTCGGTTGTGGCCAGGCGTTCCAGCAGATGCACATTGTCTTCCAGCTCACGCTTGTGCTGGCGCAGTTCCACCAGGGCCATGACCTGGCGGGCCAGGGACTGCAGCAGCTCTACCTGGTGATCGCTGGGCCGGCCCGCCTGCTTGTCGAGCACGCAGAGCGTACCTATAGCCTGCTGGTCGGCAGTCAGCAGGGGAACACCGGCATACATGCGGAAACCGTCCAGGGTCGGTGGCAAGCTGGCGGTGCGCGGGTCGCTGCAAAGATCATGCACGACCAGAGGCTGGCCGCTACGGATGACAAAGTCGCAGTAATCGTCACAGCGGGCCGCTGGGGCGATCTTTTCCACGCCATGCCAGGCCTTGGCCCAGACATAGTCCTGATCCACGAATGTGACAAAGGCATAGGGCACCTGGCATATCTCAGCCGCCAGGCGGGTCAGAAAATCGAAATCCTGCTCGGCAGGGGTCTGGAATATACCGCAGCGATGCAGCGCTGCCAGGCGGGTGGCTTCCGGGTCGGCATTCTGACGGTTCATGGTGTCCTCCGCAGTTGCTTCAGCATAGGCCATAGTGAGCATTATCAAGGTAACCGATGGTCGGTAGCCTGTTTGCTCAAGCACTTGCAGATGACACGCCGGCAAGACAACGCCGGCCAACCCTCATGGGGCTAAGCCGGCGTTGTGCTTGCAGCCCGATTATTTCTTGCGTACAGGCGGCAGGTCGGTACAGCTGCCCTCGGCCACTTCGGCCGCCAAGCCTATGGACTCGCCCAGTGTCGGGTGAGCATGGATGGTCTTGCCGATATCGGTAGGATCACACCCCATCTCTATCGCCAGGCCTATCTCGCCCAGCATATCGCCGGCATGGGTGCCCACGATGGCACCCCCGATCAGCCTGTGGGTCTCCGCGTCGAAAATCAGCTTGGTGAATCCCTCGTCGCGGCCATTGGCGATGGCGCGGCCGGAAGCGGCCCAGGGGAAGACCGATTTTTCGATCTTGATGCCATTCTTCTTGGCTTCGTCCTCGGTCACCCCCACCCACGCCACTTCCGGGTCGGTATAGGCCACGCCAGGGATGGCGCGGGCGTCGAAGTAGGCTTTGTGGCCGGCAGCCACTTCGGCAGCCACATGGCCCTCGTGCACGGCCTTGTGCGCCAGCATGGGTTGGCCGACGATATCGCCGATGGCAAAGATATGCGGCACATTGGTGCGCATCTGCTTGTCCACCTCGATAAAGCCCCGGTCGGTCACGGCCACGCCAGCCTGCTCGGCGCCGATCAGCTTGCCATTGGGGGCACGGCCAGCAGCGACCAGCACCATATCGTAGCGCTGTGCCTCCTTGGGTGCTGCATCACCCTCGAAGGTGACATAGATGCCGTCGGGCTTGGCTTCGACCGCGACTGTCTTGGTCTTGAGCATGATGTTGTCGAAACGGTGGGCATTCATCTTCTGCCATACCCGCACTAGGTCGCGATCTGCGCCCTGCATCAGGCCGTCCATCATTTCGACTACATCCAGGCGGGCACCCAGTGTGGAGTAGACCGTGCCCATTTCCAGGCCAATGATGCCACCACCTATCACCAGCATTTTCTTGGGAACAGCTTGCAGTCCGAGCGCACCCGTACTGTCGACGATGCGTGGGTCCTCAGGGATGAAGGGCAACTTCACCACGCGGGAACCGGCTGCGATGATGGCCTGCTTGAACTTGATCACCTGCTTCTGGCCGGTTTTTTCCTGGCCTGTGCCGGTTGTGAGCTCAACCTCGACATGGTAGGGGTCAAGAAAGCGTCCCAAGCCACGTACCACCTCGACCTTGCGGGCCTTGGCCATGCCGGTCAGCCCGGTAGTCAGCTTACCGATCACTTTGTTCTTGTAGCCACGCAGGGCATCCAGATCAATCTCCGGCTCGGGATACTTGATGCCGTTGGCGGCCAGATGGCGCACCTCGTCAATGACAGCGGCGTTATGCAGCAAGGCTTTCGAGGGGATGCAGCCCACGTTCAGGCAAACGCCACCCAGCGTCGCGTAACGCTCGACCATGGCCACCTTCAGGCCCAGGTCCGCGGCGCGGAAGGCGGCAGAATAGCCGCCAGGACCGCCGCCCAGAACCAGGACATCGTATTCAGCGTCAGCCGCGCCGCCATGGCTGGCAGGTTGCGGTGTGGCTACGGCGGCTGCAACCGGCGCAGCGGGTGCGGCGGCGGGTGGCGCAGCAGGGCTGGTCGCCGTGGCCTCACGTGCCTCCAGCAGCAGCATCACGCTGCCCTCACTGACTTTGTCACCGACCTTGATCCGGATTTCCTTGACCACACCGGCGGCACTGGCCGGGACTTCCATGCTGGCCTTGTCGGTTTCCAGGGTGATCAGTGAGTCTTCCTTGGCGATGCTGTCGCCTACCTTGACGAAGACTTCGATCACATCCACGTCCTTGGCATCGCCAATGTCGGGGACCTTCAATTCAATCACATTGCTCATGGGGGTTCCTCCGTGAAACGTGATACCGCCGGGTGGCGATGGAAAGCGAGAGGGCCTGGCGGCCGCCCCACTTGCCGGACCTACCCTCAAGCCCACGCTCGCTGCCGCTGGCGCATCACTACCTGGCCTGGACAGGCTGGGCCGTGGGGTTTGCAGGCTGGTCCTTCACGCTTCCATTGTTCACTTGGGGTTAAAGCATCAGGCGGCGGATATCGCCCAGTACCTGTGACAGATAGGTGGTGAACCGGGCTGCCGAAGCGCCGTCGATCACACGGTGGTCATAGCTCAGCGAGAGCGGCAGGATCAACCGCGGAGTAAACTCGCTGCCGTTCCAGACTGGCTTGATGCTGGACTTGGAAACCCCGAGGATGGCGACTTCCGGTGCATTGACGATGGGCGTGAAGGCCGTTCCCCCGACCCCGCCGAGCGAGGAGATGGAGAAGCAACCGCCCTGCATCTCGGCCGGCAGCAGCTTGCCGTCGCGTGCTTTGGCCGCCAGGGCGCCGGTTTCGGTCGCCAGCTCGATCAGCGACTTCTTGTCGGCATCGCGTATGACCGGCACCACCAGGCCATTGGGGGTGTCGGCGGCAAAACCGATATGGAAATACTGCTTCAGCACCAGGTTCTCACCGTCGAGGCTGCTGTTGAAGTCGGGGAATTTCTTCAGCGCTGCGACCACGGCCTTGATGATGAAGGCCAAGGGGGTGATCTTGAGGTTCTGCTTTTTCAGTTCCTCGCCCATTTCCTTGCGGAAGGCTTCCATGTCCGTGATATCGGCTTCGTCGAACTGGGTGACGTGCGGAATCATGACCCAGTTGCGCGCCAGGTTGGCGCCCGAAATCTTCTTGATACGCGAGAGTGGCTTGGCCTCGATTGGGCCGTACTTGGCGAAGTCGACCTTGGGCCAGGGCAGCAGGTCTAGGCCGCTGCCACTGCCATTGGTGGGCGTGGCAGTACCGGCCACGGCGCCGCTGAGTACGTTCTTGACGAAAGCCTGAATATCGCTGGCAACAATGCGTCCCTTGGGGCCGCTACCCTTGACACGAGCCAGGTCCACTCCCAGCTCGCGGGCAAACTTGCGTACCGACGGGCTGGCATGGGCGGTCTTGAAGCCGGCTTCATCAACCTTGGCTGCAGGTGCTGGGCTAACGGCGGCGACTGCGGGTGCAGGGGGAGTCGCCGCAACGGCAGGCGCCGCTGCAGGCGGGGTGGGAGTACTGGCTGCGGGGGCGGGTGTCGCGGCGGCACCAACTTGCGTGGACAGGGTCAGGATCAGCGTACCTTCCGATGCCTTGTCGCCCACCTTGATGGCTAGGCTTTGCACGACACCGGCAACAGGGGAGGGCACTTCCATGCTGGCCTTGTCGGTTTCCAGTGTGATCAGGGAGTCATCCTTCTTCACGCTGTCACCGACTTTGACGAAGACTTCGATGACGTCGACATTGCTGGCGTCACCGA
Source organism: Chitinimonas sp. JJ19 (assembly GCF_036961565.1). Taxonomy (NCBI): domain Bacteria; kingdom Pseudomonadati; phylum Pseudomonadota; class Betaproteobacteria; order Neisseriales; family Chitinibacteraceae; genus Chitinimonas; species Chitinimonas sp. JJ19. The sequence continues at coordinate 116,383 of NZ_JBAMDD010000009.1, read as the reverse complement.
TATCGGGCACCTTGACCTCGATCGACGTGCTGGCAGCAGCTTGTGCGGCAACTGGCGCTGCTACGGGGGGGGCTGCGACTTCGGACACGGGCGCGGCCGCAGGCGCTGCAGCGGGCGCAGCGGCAGCAGCACCCGCTTCTATCACGACTACCACGCTGCCTTCAGAGGCCTTGTCGCCCACCTTGAGGCGGACTTCCTTGACCAAGCCGGCGGCGCTGGCCGGGACTTCCATGCTGGCCTTGTCGGTTTCCAGGGTGATCAGCGAATCATCCTTCTTGATCACATCGCCTGGTTTGACAAAGACTTCAATCACGTCGACATCCTTGGCATCGCCAATGTCGGGCACTTTCAGTTCAATCAGATTGCTCATTTTCATCCTCCGTGAAACGTGAAGCCGTCATGCGGCGGTGAAATGTGAAACGTGGTGTTTCACCACATTTCACCTTTCACGTTCCACTTTTCACGTGGTTAAACGGTCCAAGGGGCGGGCTTGGTGCTATCGATACCGTACTTGGCCAGGGCTTCTGCCACCTTGGCACGCGGCAGCTTGCCATCGTCGGCCAGCGATTTCAGCGCAGCTACCGTCACATAGTGGCGATTGACCTCAAAGAATTGCCGTAGCTGTTCGCGCGTGTCCGAGCGGCCGAAGCCATCGGTGCCGAGTACTACGTAACGGCGTGGCACATGGGCGCGTATCTGCTCGGCGTAGAGGCGCATATAGTCGGTTGCCACCACCACCGGGCCCTGGGTGTCCTTCAGGCATTGGGTCACATAGGGCAGCTTGGGTTCGGCCAGCGGGTTGAGCAGGTTTTCCCGCTCCACTGCCATACCGTCGCGGGCCAGTTCGGTAAAGCTTGGGCAGCTCCACAGATCGGCCTCCACGCCCCAGTCATCGCGCAGCAACTGCGCAGCGGCGATCACTTCATTGAAGATGGTGCCGGAACCCAGCAACTGCACGCGCAGATCGCCCGCACCGCCTTGCTTCAGCAGGTACATGCCCTTGACGATGCCTGCTTCAACATCGGCCGGCATGGCAGGGTGCTCGTAGTTCTCGTTCATCAGGGTGATGTAGTAATACACGTCCTGCTGCTCGGCATACATGCGGCGCATGCCGTCCTGCACGATGACGGCCACTTCAAAGCCGAAAGTCGGGTCATAGGAGATGCAGTTGGGGATAGTGGCCGAGATCAGGTGCGAATGGCCGTCCTCGTGCTGCAAGCCCTCGCCATTGAGCGTGGTACGACCCGCGGTGCCGCCCAGCAGGAAGCCCCGGGTACGCATGTCGCCAGCCAGCCAGGCCAGATCACCTACACGCTGGAAACCGAACATCGAGTAATAGATGTAGAACGGAATCATGGGCACGCCATGGGTGCTGTAGGAGGTACCCGCAGCAATCCAGTCACACATGCCGCCGGCTTCGTTGATGCCTTCCTGCAGGATCTGGCCGTCCTTGGATTCCTTGTAGAACATCAGTTGGTCGGCGTCCTGCGGCACATACTTCTGGCCTTCCTGATTCCATATGCCTACCTGGCGGAACAGGCCTTCCATGCCGAAAGTGCGCGATTCATCAGGCACGATGGGCACGATGTGCTTGCCGATGTTCTTGTCCTTCAGCAACTGGGTCAGCATGCGGACAAAAGCCATGGTGGTGGAGTATTCCTTGCCGGCGCCCGAGCCCTTCAGCAGGGTATCGAAGCTGGACAGCGGCGGCACTTCCAGTGCGTAGGCCTTGGCGCGGCGTTGCGGCAGGTAGCCGCCGAGCGCATTCCTGTGGCCTCGCATGTATTCCAGCTCAGGCGAGCCTTCCTCAAACTTGACGAAGGGCACCTTCTCCAGCTGGTCGTCGGCCACCGGTATGCCAAAGCGGTCGCGGAACTGCTTGATCGAGTCGATATCCAGCTTTTTCTGCTGGTGGGTGATGTTCATGGCCTCGCCGGCCGAGCCCATGCCATAGCCCTTGACGGTCTTGGCCAGGATGACGGTGGGCATGCCCTTGGTATCGGTTGCGGCCTTGAAGGCAGCGTAGATCTTGGCGGGATCGTGACCGCCTCGATTCAGGTCCCAGATGTCCTTGTCGGACCAGTCCTGCACCAGCGCCTTCAGTTCGGGCGTGTTGAAGAAATGCTCGCGGACATAAGCGCCGTCCTTGGCCTTCATGGTCTGGTATTCGCCATCGACGATGGCCATCATGCGCTTGGCCAGGATGCCCTTCTTGTCGCGTGCGAACAGGGCATCCCACTTGGTGCCCCACACCAGCTTGATCACATTCCAGCCCGAGCCGCGGAATTCGCTCTCCAGTTCCTGGATGATCTTGCCATTACCACGCACCGGGCCATCAAGGCGCTGCAGGTTGCAGTTGATCACGAATACCAGATTGTCCAGCCGCTCGCGGCCGGCCATGCCGATGGCACCCAGCGATTCCGGCTCGTCCATCTCGCCATCACCACAGAAGGCCCAGACCTTGCGGCCCTCGGTCTGTGCCATGCCGCGATCCTGCATGTATTTCATGAAGCGGGCCTGGTAAATGGCCAGTAGCGGGCCCAGGCCCATCGATACGGTGGGGAACTGCCAGAAATCCGGCATCAGCCAGGGGTGGGGGTAGCTGGACAAGCCTTTGCCACCCACTTCCTGGCGGAAGTTGTTCATTTGTTCTTCGCTCAGGCGGCCCAGCAGGTAGGCGCGCGAGTAGACACCGGTCGCCACGTGGCCCTGGACAAACACCAGGTCGCCGCCATGGTTCTCGCTGGGTGCATGCCAGAAGTGGTTGTAGCCCACGTCATACAGGGTGGCTGCGGACGCAAACGAGGCGATATGGCCGCCAACATTGGTGTGCTTGTTGGCGCGTACCACCATGGCCATGGCGTTCCAGCGCGTATAGGCGCGGATCTTATGTTCTTTGGTGGTGTCGCCAGGAAAGGGCGGCTCCATCTCCACCGGAATGGTATTGATGTATTGGGTATTGGCACTGTAGGGGATATTGGCGCCGCGCTCGGTGGCTTCTTCTATCAGCTTCTCGATGATGAAGTGGGCGCGCTCAGGGCCCTCGCTCTCGATCACGCCGTCCAGGGCCTCAAGCCACTCGCGTGTTTCTATCGGATCGAGATCGTCGTTGTGCTCTGCCATCTTGGGTACCTTGTGGGTTTCGTTATAGGAATAGGGATGCAAGCGCACGCCACCCCGCAGGGTGTGCAGGGGCGTGTTGTAGATCGCTTGGGGGTACGGCGGCGCGTGCGGCCAGGTTCTGGCAGCACGGCAGAATGGGTGGCTGGCGCTCAGGCAAGGCCAGCGAAGCGTGAGTTGTGCGCTTCAATGTTGTCTCTACTGCTTGGGTTGCGAACTGGCAATTGCCGGCTCATTGGGCCTTATGGCCTCTTTGTCACTGCTGGCCCGGTATACGTGACGGTAGTGCAGGTCACGCTCCTCACCCGCCGGACGGGCGCCGGATGATCGGGTGGGTATCAGTCATTGCTACCGCAGGAATGCGGCGGGCCGCCATTATGGCAGCCCGGTTGTTACAGCTCTTTCAGGATGGCGGCACGCTTTTGCGCGTACTCGGCATCGTCGATCAGGCCGTTATCCTTGAGCCGCTTCAGCAGGATCAAGCGCTCTTCCACCTTGCTGGCCGGTGCTGCGGGCAATATGGTTTGCGGCGCTGCTGCGGCCGGCTGTGCTGCCTGCGGCGCGGCTTGAGCCGGGGCTGGGCTAACCGGTGCTGGTGCAGCAACCGTATCGGCTGGCTTGAATGTGGTGGTGTCAGGCACCTTGGCTGTGCCAAAGGTGGTTGTCGGCTTGGTGGCAAGGGCAGTCGGGATATCCAGGCTGACCCAGTCCGGACGGTTGCCGACCCGTTGCACCACGTTGCTGGCCTGCAGCTCGCAGCCTAGATCGGCCTGCGATTTGATACGGCTACCGTGTATCAGGGTACGGGCACTGCCACTGGGCCGCTGGAACAAGACATCCTGCGTGCTGCCGCACATGCCTATCAGCAGGTTGAGCCTGCCATTCTCGACAAACAAACGGCCTGCATTCAGGGAACGTGGCAGCAAGGGGATACTGCCTGGGCGATAGGAGGTGCCGAACAGCAGGTCGTCCTCTGCCTTGGCCTTGGCAAATTGCGCGATCAAGGACTTGGACAGCCGCTCGATCTCGTCTTCGCTGAAATAAGGCACGGACTCCCGGCTGGAATCCAGCTTGTAGAAGTGTGCCAGCAAGGCTTGCAACTGTTCGGTGCTAAAGCTGACTGGATGCTGATTGCCCGCATTCACGGCTTCCAGTTTCACATAGTCATCCGTCTCAGACCAACGCTGGCTTGAGTCCATGGCGCTGGCGCCGCTCACCATCAGTGCGACGAGTGCCAGGCGCCCCAGGCGCGACGCAAAGGCTTGCTGCATGCGATTCTCCGTTCTTCTAGCTGCGGGGCAAGACCGCCTTTATAACGCAATCCCCCGCCGCGTGCATCGTGGCTGACCGCGATTGCGGTCAAAAATTATGGATTCAGTGCGCGTCGTACGTAATCGATCAAGCGGTTGGTGGAGGCGTCATGTGCCAGCACTGGCGCGCCGGACTTCAGCTCTGCCTCCACGGTTCTGGCCAACTGCTTACCCAGCTCCACCCCCCATTGGTCGTAGGAGTTGATACCCCAGATCACGCCTTGCACGAACACCTTGTGCTCGTACAGGGCAATCAGGCTACCCAGGCTGGCTGGATCCAGCCTGTCCAGCAACAAGGTATTGGTCGGCCGGTTGCCGCTGAATACCTTATGCGGCACCAGCGCCTCCAGTGCCTCACCTGCCAGCCCCTGGGCAAGCAGCTCTGCCCTGACCTCGGCCTCGTTCTTGCCGCGCATCAATGCCTCTGTTTGGGCCAGGAAATTGGCCAGCAGTATCAGGTTGTGCTCGGGTGAACTGGCGGGATTCTCCAGGCTGGCGATGAAATCGGCGGGGATCAGTTCGGTACCCTGGTGCAGCAACTGGTAATAGGCATGCTGGCCGTTGATGCCAGGCTCGCCCCAGATGACTGGGCCAGTATGGTAATCCACTTTGCTACCATCCAGACGCACGGCTTTGCCGTTGGACTCCATGTCCAGCTGTTGCAGATAGGCCGGTAATCGATGCAGTGGCTGGTTGTAGGGAGAAACCAGGTGGGTGCTGGCACCCATGCCATTGATATAGAACACGCCTAGCAGCGCCAATATGGCTGGCAGGTTCTGCTCCAGCGGGGCGTTGGCAAAGTGCTGGTCCATGGCATGTGCGCCCGCCAGCAGTGCGCGGAAATGGTCGGGGCCGATGTACAGCAGGATGGGTAGGCCTATGGCAGACCAGAGGGAGTAGCGCCCGCCTACCCAATCCCAGAAGCCGAACATATTGTCGGTATCGATGCCGAACTGGCGGACTGCATCGGCATTGGTGGAGACGGCCACAAAATGCCGTGCCACCGCCGCTTCGGTACCCAGGGCGGCCACCAGCCAGGCGCGAGCGGCGCGTGCGTTGGTCAGCGTCTCCTGCGTGGTGAAAGTCTTGGACGCAACGATGAACAAGGTGGTGGCAGGATTGAGTCGACCCAGTACATTGCTGAGTTGCCAGCCATCGACGGTGGAGACGAAGTGCAGCCTGAGGTGGGTGGCGCCGTAGTCCTTGAGCGCTTCGCAAGCCATGAAAGGGCCGAGGTCAGAACCACCTATGCCGATATTGACGATATCGGTGATCGCTTGCCCGTCATGGCCTCGCCAGGTACCGCTGCGCAAGCGCTCGGCAAAATCGCTCATCCTGTCCAGTACGGCATGGACGGCCGGTACGATGTTCTCGCCATCCAGCTCGATATGCGCATGGCGGGGCGCGCGTAGCGCAGTGTGCAGGACCGCCCGGCCCTCGGTGGCATTGATGCGGCCCCCGGCCAACATGGCAGCCCGCTTCTGCTCCACGCCTGTTGTCCTGGCCAGTTCGAACAAGCTGGCCAGGGCGGCATCGTCGATGCGGTTCTTGGCGTAGTCCAGCAGGATGCCGCATTGCTTGATGCTGTAGCGTTCGGCACGCGCAGTATCCTGTGCCAGTGCCTGGCGCAAGTCCATTGCTTTCAGCCTTTGGGCATGGGCCAACATATGCTGCCAGGCGGGTAGGGTGGTGAGAGCGGTCATCGTAAAGGGTCGGGTAGCGTTAGGCGGGGGCGGGTCTTACCTGTCCTCATAACCGCGCACGCGGCGTTCCTTGAGGTTGCGCTTGATCTTTTCCAGCTGGTCTATCAACTCCGGGCCGCGCCGCAGTGCGACACCCACGGCCAGGATATCGATGATGACCAGATGCACGATGCGGGTAATCATCGGTGAATACAGGTCGGGATCTTCCGGGGTATCGGCATACAGCGTCACATTGCAGCGCTTGGCCAGCGGCGAATTGGAATGGGTAATGCCGATAACCTGTGCGCCAGCCTCACGCGCCAGCTCCACCGACCGGATCAGGTCTATGGTACGACCCGAGTTGGAGATGGCCACGACGGCGTCGCCCGCCTTGAGCAGGGAGGCCGACATGCCATGGATGTGCGGATCGGAATAGGAAATACAGGGCACACCCAGGCGGAAGAACTTGTGCTGCGCGTCTTGCGCCATGATGCCGCTGTTGCCCAGGCCGTAGAATTCTATCTTGCGTGCCTTGGCTAGGATATCGACCGCTTGTTCGATGGCATCCGGGTTCAACTCGTTGCGCGTGCGCATCAGGCTGGAGATGGTGTTGTCGAACAGCTTGGCGGCCAGGTCGTGGGCGGTATCGCTCATCTCGACTGCGCTGTGCACATAGGGCACGCCGGAGACCAGGCTGCGTGTCAGGCGCAGCTTGAAATCCTGCAGGCCGGTGCAATCGACCGAGCGGCAGAAACGGATCACGGTGGGCTGCGACACATTGGCCATATCGGCAATCTGTGCAATGGGCGCATGGGCGACGAAGTTGGGTTGCGCCAGCACCAGTTCGGCCACCTTGCGTTCCGATTTCGACAGTTCCTGCAGCAGCGATTTGATCTTTTCCAGCATATTCGTATGCGTCTCCCCGCGTGTCTTTAGGTCAGTAGCCCTTGCGGGCTGCCAGGGCGTTCAGTGCGGCGGCGGTACCGCGCAGGGCCGGGTTGTTGGCCACGATCACGTAGCTGGGCACGGCTGCCAGGTAGTTGGAGAAACGCCCCTTCTGTTCGAAGCGCTTGCGGAAAGGCGAGGCGGCAAAGTAATCGCCCAGCTTGGGTACGACACCGCCGCCGATATACAGGCCGCCATGGGCACCCAGGGTAACGGCCAGGTTGGCCGCGGCCGTGCCCAGCATGCCGCAGAATATGTCTACCGTTTCGCGGCACAGCGGGCAGTCGTTGGCTACGCCACGCTGGGTGATGTCGGCTGCGCTGAGGCCTTCGTTGGCAACCTGGTTCAATTCGCTGAGGGCGCGATACAGGTTGACCACGCCGGGGCCGGATATCAGACGCTCGGCTGACACATGGCCAAACTCCTGTCGCAGGATGCGCAGGATTTCGTCTTCCTTGTGATTGAAGGGAGAGAACGAGACATGGCCACCTTCACCCTGGATGGGAATCCAGCGCGGCGTCTCGCCTGGCAGGTGGGCGGGCATCAGGCCCGAAACACCCAGGCCGGTGCCTGCGCCCAGCAGGGCAATAGGCCTATCGGTGTCGCGCTCGCCGCCGCCCACTTTGACCAGTTCCTCGTCGGTCAGCAGTGGCAGGCTCAGCGCCAGCGCGGTGAAGTCATTGATGACAGTGAGCTCGTCTAGCTGCAGTTGGGCTTGCAATGCTGCCTGCGAGAAAGCCCAGTGGTTGTTGGTCATCTTGACTGCATCGCCGGAGAGCGGCGTGGCAATGCCTATCGCGGCCCAGCGCGGTGCGACTGCCAACGGGTCCAGATACGCCCGTGCCGCTTCGAATGGGCCCGGATAGTCTGCACAGACAAGATTGCGCTCGTCGCTGATGGGGGCACCTGCCGCACGTATCAGGGCAAACCGGACATTGGTGCCGCCAACATCGGCCAGCAGCCTGGGGTAGCTTTGTTCGAGGCTCATGGTGCGCTATTCAGCCCAGTAAACATGTTTGGGACCACGTGCGGCATCCAGCACGCGGGCTATCGGTAACCGTTGGCGGTTATTGGCCAGCGCCTGCTCGAAAATCTGCCGTTTCTTGTCGCCGGTCAGGTGTACCAGCAGCTTGCGCGCCTGGGCAATGGCCGCCAGTGTGAGGCTGATACGGGCATAGGGCGCCGTGCTAGGGTTGACGGCAACCACGCTTTGCCTACTGTTTGGTGCGACTGCAGCCTCCAGCTCCTTGGCACAAGGGAACAGACTGGCGGTATGGCCATCCTCGCCCATACCCAGTATCAGTACGTCAAAAGGCTGTGGAATTGCTTGCAGCCGCGCCTCTATCTCGGCCACGGCGGCCTCGGCACTGGCGGCGCCGGTATGCAGGCTGACGAAGTGGGCGGCCTCCACCTGGTATTTGAGCAGATGCTCGCGCACCAGTAGCTCATTGCTGTCGGTGTGGCTGGGTGGTACCCAACGATCATCGACCAGGGTGATCCAAACCTTGTCCCATTGCAGCCGCATCTGGCGTAGCTGCTGGAACATGCCTATCGGTGTTCTGCCGCCCGATACCGCCAGGCTGGCATGACCACGCTCGGCAATGGCGATTTCCAGTGCGGCGCCGACTTCGCGGGCCAGGCAGATATCCAGGTCTACCCTGGAGTCGTATTCGTGGAAGTTCACGTCAGCCATGCTGTCTCATTCTTGTCGGGTATTCGTCGGCCATGCCGTACATGTCCGTGCCACCAAATGGCACATCGGGCCGGCTGGGCCCGATGTCCGTGTTAACAGGCTGTGGTTTATCGCTCAGCCTTCCTCGTGCCAGCAAAAGCCGTCGCGCGACAGCAGGGCGGAGCTGGCGGCCGGGCCCCAGGTGCCGGCGGTGTATTGCTTGGGGGCATCATCACTTTGCTCCCAGCCATCCAGTATCGGCTCAACCCAGCGCCACGCTTCATCAAGCTCGTCGCGGCGCATGAACAGGGTCAGACGGCCCCGTATCACATCGGTCAACAGGCGCTCATAGGCGTCGGGGCGGCGGGTCTTGAAGGTCTCGTCAAAGTCCAGGTCCAGGTGCACCTGCTTGAGCTTCATCTGGTCGCCAGGCTGCTTGGCCAGCAGGTACATCTTGACGCTCTCCTCTGGTTGCAGCTGTATCACCAAACGATTGCTGGTGGTGGAGGCGGGCAACTGGAAGATGGAGTGCGGTACCTGGCGGAAATTGATGACGATCTCGGCCAGGCGCTCCTGCATGCGCTTGCCGGTACGCAGGTAGAAGGGCACGCCGGCCCAACGCCAGGTATCGATCTCGGCCTTGAGCGCCACAAAGGTCTCGGTCTTGCTTTCGGCGGAAATACCGGGCTCGTCGAGATATCCGACGGCAGGTTTGCCTGCGCTGGCGCCGGCCTTGTACTGGCCGCGCACCGATTTCTGGGCAACTTCCTGCGGCCCGAAGCGACGCAGGGCGCGCAGTATCTTCAGCTTCTCGTCACGCACCGCGTCAGGGTCGACGCTGGCGGGGGGCTCCATGGCAATAAAGCACAGCAACTGCAGCAGGTGGTTCTGGATCATGTCGCGCAGGGCGCCGGCCTTGTCGTAGAAGTCGCCTCGACCTTCCACGCCGACCTGCTCGGTGACGGTGATCTGGACGTCACGTACCCATTCGCGCCGCCACAGGGGCTCGAAGAAGGTATTGCCAAAGCGCAGGGCCAGCAGGTTCTGTACGGCCTCCTTGCCCAGATAATGATCTATCCGGTAGATCTGGCTTTCCTTGAAGAACTTGCCGACCTGGGCATTGATGGCCTGGGATGAAGCCAGGTCATGCCCCAGCGGTTTCTCCAGCACTACACGCGCACCACCCTTGTTCAGGGCAACGGAGGCCAGGTTTTCGCATATGCCGGCGAACAAATTGGGGGCGGTGGCGAGATAGAACACCCGTACATGCTCGGGGAACTCATTCAATCGTTCGGCCAGAACACTGTATGCAGCCTTATCGCCCGCATCCAGCTTGAGATAGATAAGGCGGCTGGAAAAACTGGCCCAATCCTTCTCATTGAAATAATCACCAAGGTACTTTCGGGCGGCTTTCTCGGCGGTGCCGAGGTAGGCAGCCTGATCGGGCTGGCTGCGTCCCAGACAGAGGATGCGGCCCTGCTCGGGCAGGCTGGCATCCTGATGCTGATGGTAGAGCGCAGGCAATAGCTTGCGCATGACCAGATCACCGGTGCCACCGAACAACACCATGTCAAAGGGTTGAATCGTGCTCATCCCTTAATTCCCCAGTTTGTATTGGATGGATAATCCGGCCGAAGCCGATTTTCTGAAACAATACTACTTTCAAACTCGCTCTGCAATGTAGTTTTGTTAGATGTATTAAACTGTCATTACCGTGCTGCGATGCAACATTGTGGGGCATGGTGCTGCGACACGATGGGGATTTTGATCTGCTCAGCACCTTGATGGTGCGGCTTATGTGCAACAGCTTGTCAGCTTAGTGTAAAAATTCAAACCCGCTCCTTGCCTTTTGATTGTAGTAAAACTACCATCTGCAACAACAAGGGCTTGTTGAGTTGAACATAAAAAGAACAAGTCTTGCATATCAAACCCATAGCGTAGCCAGTGAAGCCCGGACGGGTGACACGGGGAGTTTCGATGAGTCTGCATCCGCGCCTGGTCGAGGTGACCGAGCGAATCCGAGAGAAAAGCCGCCCCACGCGGGCCAGCTATCTCGCCCATGTTGCCGCTTGGGCGGCTAAGGAGCCGGTGCGCAAGGGACTCTCCTGCACCAACCTGGCTCATGCCTTTGCGGCGTCGCCTGCGGGCGACAAGATACTGCTGCGTGAGCAGCGCCAGCCCAATCTGGCCATTGTGTCGGCATACAACGACATGCTGTCGGCCCACCAGCCACTTGAACATTACCCGGCCATCATCAAGGAAGCTGCCCGCCAGGCGGGCGCCACGGCACAGTTTGCTGGCGGCGTACCGGCCATGTGCGACGGTGTGACGCAGGGCCAGGCCGGTATGGAGCTCAGCCTGTTTTCGCGCGATGTGATTGCCATGAGCACGGCGGTGGCCTTGAGCCATCAGATGTTCGACGGCGTGCTGGCGCTTGGCGTGTGCGACAAGATTGTTCCGGGCTTGCTGATCGGAGCATTGCAGTTCGGCCATCTGCCTACCTTGTTTGTGCCCGCAGGCCCCATGACCTCGGGCATGGAGAACAAGGAAAAAGCGCGCATACGCCAACTGTATGCCGAGGGCAAGATAGACAGGCAAGGCTTGCTGGAGGCAGAAGAGCAGTCTTACCACGGCCCGGGCACCTGTACTTTCTACGGCACTGCCAATTCCAATCAGATGCTGATGGAGATCATGGGTCTGCATCTGCCTGGTACGGCTTTCGTCAATCCTGGCACCCCATTGCGCGAAGCGTTGACGGCCGAATCGGCCCGTCGGGTGGCGGCAATCACGGCGCTGGGCAACGAATACATATCCTTGGCACAGATCATGGACGAACGGGCCATCGTCAATGGCCTGGTCGGCCTGATGGCAACGGGTGGCTCCACCAACCACGCCATACACTTGATCGCCATCGCCCGTGCTGCCGGCATCCTTATCGACTGGACCGATTTTGACGATATCTCGGCCGTGGTGCCTTTGCTGGCCAAGGTCTACCCCAATGGTGGCGCCGATGTGAATCACTTCCATGCCGCAGGCGGTATGGGTTGCCTGATAGGGCAGTTGCTGGATGCGGGCCTGCTGCACGAGGACGTGCATACCGTCATGGGCCAGGGCTTGCGTCGCTATGCCAAGGAACCCTGGCTGGATGGCGGCAAGCTGGCATGGCGCGATTCGCCCCGCCAGAGCCACGATGAGAGCGTGCTCGGCTCGATGGCCAAGCCCTTCCAGCACGATGGCGGCTTACGACTGCTGTCCGGTAACCTCGGCCGCGCCGTGATCAAGGTGTCTGCCGTGCAGCCGGCGCACCGCATCGTCGAGGCGCCTGCCGTGGTTTTTGACTCCCAGGACGATCTGATTGCCGCCTTCAAGCGCGGCGAGCTGGAGAAGGATTTTGTTGCTGTCATCCGCTTCCAGGGGCCGCGCGCCAATGGCATGCCAGAACTGCACAAACTCACGCCCTCGTTGGGCGTGCTGCAGGATCGCGGCTTCAAGGTGGCCATGGTGACCGATGGCCGCATGTCGGGCGCGTCTGGCAAGGTGCCTGCCGCCATCCATGTGACACCCGAGTGCCTGGCCAATGGCCCACTGGGTAAGGTCCGTACTGGCGACGTGATACGGCTGGACGCCGAATCCGGCGTGCTGGAAGCCTTGGTGGAGGCCGATGTATGGGCGGCGCGCGAGCAGGCAGTGGTTGATCTGTCTGCCAATGAATATGGCTACGGCCGTGAGCTGTTTGCCGTCTTCCGCCATGCCGCCAGCGGCGCGGAGCAGGGCGCAATGAGCTTTATGCTGCCGCAGTAAGGAATGGACAAGATGAATATTCGCGACATAATGCGCGCCTCAAAAGTCATGCCGGTCATTGTGATTGACCGCATCGAAGATGCCGTGCCCCTGGCGCAAGCCTTGGTGGCGGGCGGTATCCGCGTGCTGGAAGTCACCCTGCGCACGCCGGTTGCACTGGCTGCCGTCCGGGCCATTGCGGCCGCCGTGCCTGATGCCATCGTCGGTGTGGGTACGGTGACGCGGCCCGAACAGTTTGCCGAGGCCAAGACTGCGGGCGCTGTGTTTGCGGTAACGCCCGGCCTGACTGAAGAGTTGGCGCAAGCCGCCAAGGCTGCAGGTATCGCCCTGCTGCCTGGTGTCATGACGCCTTCGGAAGTGATTGCCGCCCTGGGTTGGGGCTTTGATGCCATGAAACTGTTCCCCGCCGAGCAAGCGGGCGGCATGGGCATGCTCAAAGCCATGGCAGGGCCGTTTGCCGATGTGTTGTTCTGCCCAACCGGTGGGGTAACCGTCGAAAGTGCTCCCCGTTTTCTTGCGCTGCCCAATGTGGGTTGCGTAGGCGGTTCTTGGCTGGTTCCCAAGGACAGGATTGCAGCAGGCGACTGGCGCGCTGTCACCCAACTGGCACGCGAAGCCGCCGCTTTGTAAGACCCTAAGCAGTAGCAGTTGTCGAGACGCCCACAAAGAGGGGCGCCAGCTTTACCCGGTAACGGCAGCAATGTCCGGGATCGGTTCAGGCGTAGCAATGCGGCCCATCTCTCCGTCGGGCACGCGGCGCACGCCCCCCTAATTTCAGGGGTCATGGTGTGTAGCACCAGGCTGGGCGCGCGAGCACCTGGTTTATCCAACCAAACGGAGAGGAGTGATCCGATGAATCGCAAGAGCAAGCTGTTTGCTGCCCTGGTGGCAGCGTTCGCGGCGCAGGCTTCCATGGCTGCCACGGTTGACTACCACGGCTACATCCGTAGCGGCGCCGGTTCCAGCACCGATGGCGGCAAGGAAGTCTGCTATCGCCTGCCGGGCAACACCTTTGGCGTAGGCTATCGCCTGGGCAACGAGTGCGACACTTACGGCGAATTGTCTTTTGATGCTGCCATGGGCGAAGCCAGCGGCATCAACTTCAAGCTGCATACCATGGTGGCTTTCGGTACCCAGCAACTGAATGACTGGGAACAAAGCACCCCGTCGTGGCGTCAGGCCTGGGTTGAGGCCAACAACATCGGCAGCGGCGCGCTCGAAAACGCCACCATCTGGGCGGGTAAGCGCTACTACAAGCGTCATGACGTCCATATGCTGGACTTCTTCTACTGGAACAGCAGTGCCCCTGGCGCTGGTATCGAAGGTATCGATGTCGGCTTCGGTAAGCTGTCCTACGCCTACCTGCGCAATGGCGAAATGGATTGGAGCAACACCGCTCAAGGTGGCTACAACCCGGACGTCCCCAATGGCGGCCGGAAGTCCATCACCAACCATGACTTCCGCATCGAAGGCATAGGCATCAATCCCGGCGGCTCGCTGGAGCTGGGTGCCAACCTGATTCGCCGCAACAACCTTGATGGCGTCAGCGGCAAGAACGGCTTCGCACTGACCGCCAGCCACAACCAGGGCAACCCGTTCGGCCTGGGTGGCTTCAACAACTTCGTGGTGCAGTACGCCCGCGATGCCGCCAACCTGGACGGCAGCGGCAAGTGGTGGGCCGACGGCAACTACACCTTCCGCGGCTGGCGCGTGTTCAACCACACCGTGTTCGAACCCAAGGGTAGCAACCTCAATGGTTCGCTGTTCGTCGGTTACGAGAAGTCGGGTGAACAGCCAGGGCAGAACGGTGATTCCGACAAGATCTGGACCATAGGCGCCCGCCCTGTGTATCACTTCACCGATGCTTACAGCATTGCTGCTGAAGTCGGCCACACCGAAGTTGACCCGGCTGGCAATGGTGCCAAGCGCAAGCTGACCAAGATGACCATTGCACCGCAACTGAGCATGGGCAAGGGCTTCTGGGCTCGTCCGGCTATCCGTGCCTACTACACCTACGCCAAGTGGAATGATGCAGCCAAGGCTGCAGGCAGCGTGGTGTGTACCGGTCGTGACTGCGGCAAGGCTGGTAGCGCCTTTACCAATGAGACCAGCGGCGGCACCTACGGCGTGCAGTTTGAAACCTGGTGGTAAGTCGACACAAGTTCGGTTGATCCAGACTGTTGTGCGGGGCAAGGCCCGCACAACGGCCTGAACTTGGACAGGCGGGTACGCCCGCCTGTCGACTGCTGCGTATCTGTTCGCTGCGAACCCGGTCGCCTCGACGTCCTGCGTCGAGACGAGCGGCTTTGTCGCGTACCTGCACCCTGGTGAATGGCATGACTAGCAAGAAGAAAACGCAAGACTGGTGGCGCGGTGGCGTCATCTATCAGATCTATCCGCGCAGCTTTGCCGACAGCAACGGCGATGGCGTAGGCGATTTGGCGGGGATTACTGAAAAACTGCCTTATGTGGCCAGCCTGGGCGTGGATGCCATCTGGATATCGCCGATATTCAAGTCGCCGATGAAGGATTTTGGCTACGACGTCAGTGACTACTGCGATGTCGACCCCCTGTTTGGGGATCTGGCTGGGTTTGACCGGCTGGTGAGTACGGCCCATCAGTTGGGCTTGAAAGTCATGATAGACCAGGTGTTGAGCCATTGTTCCGACCAGCATGCCTGGTTCAAGGAGAGCCGGCAGAGTCGTGACAATGCCAAAGCCGACTGGTTTGTTTGGGCCGACGCGCAAGCCGATGGTACGCCCCCGAACAACTGGCTGTCGGTGTTCGGCGGCTCTGCCTGGCAGTGGGAGTCACGCCGCAGGCAGTATTTTCTGCACAATTTCCTCAGTAGCCAGCCCGACCTCAATTTCCACCATCCTGATGTCCAGGCCGCCATGCTGGACAGCATCCGTTTCTGGCTGGAGCGTGGGGTGGACGGTTTTCGCTTTGACGCCTGTAACTTTCATTTTCACGACCGCAAGCTGCGCAACAATCCGCCAGCCGAAGTGCGTGACAGCAAGACGGTCAGCGCAGACAACCCCTACGGCCTGCAGGCACACAAGCACGACAAGTCGCAGCCAGAGAACCTGGCCTTCCTGCAACGTGTAAGGGCCCTGCTGGACGAGTACGGCGCCGCTTCGGTAGGCGAGGTGGGTGATGACCATTCGCTCAAGCTGATGGCCCGCTACACCTCGGGCAGCGACAAGCTGCATATGGCCTACAGCTTCAATCTGCTGACACCGGATGGTTCGGCTGGCCATATACGCCAGCAGGTGGAGGAACTGGAAGCGCAGCTGGTCAAGACGGGCAAGAAAGAGGGCGGTGCCGGTTGGGGCTGCTGGAGCATAGGCAATCATGATGTGGCCCGGGTGCTGACCCGCTGGGGCAAGGGCGAGACCAGCCCGGCGCTGGCCAAGGTGCTGCTGGCCATGTCGGCCAGCCTCAAGGGCAGCCTCTGCATCTACCAAGGCGAAGAGCTGGCGCTGACCGAGGCGGAGATTCCGTTTGAGCTTTTGCAGGACCCCTACGGCATTACCTTCTGGCCGGAGTTCAAGGGCCGCGACGGTTGCCGCACACCCATGCCCTGGGAGGCCAAACGCAAGCATGGCGGTTTCTCTTCTGCCAAGCCCTGGCTGCCGGTACCCAAGGACCACCTGAGCCGCGCGGTAGACGTGCAAGATGGCGATGCGGGTTCTACGCTGAATTTCTACCGTGGCTTTCTGGCCTGGCGCAAGCAACAAGCCGTGCTCAAGGCCGGTGACATCGCCTTTATCAAGACCGACGAGCCTATCCTGGCCTTTACCCGCACCTTGGGCAAGCAGACTTGGCTATGCGCCTTCAACCTGGGCAGCACGCCGGTCGCGTTCAAACTGCCCAAGTCGTTGCGCTCTGCCAAGCCACTGGCAGGTCATGGCCTTGCTGGGGGCAGCATCGACGGTGAGCGGGTTGAGCTGGCGGGTTTTGGCGGGCTGTACGCCACCATTTGAACGAGACCTTCCCGATGAAAGGGAAGGGGAAACCAACAACGGAGCAGGCATCCATGTCCGACGTCGTATTGCGCGGCATACGCAAATCATTCGGTGATATCGAAACGCTGCATGGCATAGACCTTGATATCAAGGATGGGGAGTTCGTCGTTTTCGTGGGCCCGTCAGGCTGCGGCAAGTCGACTTTGTTGCGCACCATCGCCGGCCTGGAAGACATCACTTCCGGCGATCTCCATATCGGCGGCGAGCGTTGCAACGATACCCCGCCAGCCAAGCGCGGCGTGGCCATGGTGTTTCAGTCCTATGCGCTCTATCCGCACATGACGGTGGCCGAGAACATGGCTTTCGGTCTCAAGCTGGCCGGCGTGAGCAAGGAAGAGATGAAGCAGGCGGTGGATCGTGCTGCCCGGATACTGCAGATTGAACACCTGCTGGAGCGCAAGCCCAAGGCGCTGTCGGGCGGCCAGCGCCAACGCGTGGCCATAGGCCGGGCCATCGTGCGCAAGCCCAATGTCTTTCTGTTCGACGAGCCACTGTCGAACCTGGATGCCGCCTTGCGCGTGCAGATGCGCATCGAGATCACCAAGCTGCATCGCGAGCTGAATACCACCATGGTCTACGTGACGCACGATCAGGTCGAGGCCATGACGCTGGCTGACCGCATCGTGGTGCTCAATGCCGGCAATGTCGAGCAGGTGGGCTCGCCGCTGGAGCTTTACCACCATCCGCGCAATCTCTTTGTGGCGGGCTTTATCGGCTCGCCCAAGATGAACTTTGTCGAAGCCAAGCTGGCCGCCATTGGCGCCAACCAGGCCACGGTGCAACTGGCCGATGGCAGCATGGTGACGGTGGCGGTGGATGCCAGTGCAGGCCAGGTCGGCAGTAAGGTGACCTTGGGCATACGCCCGGAGCATTTCGAGTTTTCTGCCAGTGGCAACACCATCAGCGGTCAATTGATTGCGGTGGAGCATCTGGGCGAGGCCACCATCTGCTATCTGCAGGTGCCTGGCGCCAGCGAACACCTGGTGGTGCGTGCCGATGCCGAGCATGAGGCCAAACCGGGCGAAACCCTCAGCGTCCGCTTGCCGGAGACACGCTGCTACCTGTTTAACGAAGCTGGATTGGCTTTCCAGCGGGTAAAGAACTCGTAGAAAACGAGCTTGATGCATACAGCCGCGTAGCACCACCAAACCACAATACGTATGGAGTGATCATGACCCTGAATAAAACACTCATCGCTGCCCTGGTAGTGTCCTGCTTCGGTGCCGCCCAGGCAGCCGAGTCCGGCAAGCTGCTGCTGTGGATCAACGGCGACAAAGGCTACAAAGGCATCCAGCAGATAGGCGATGATTTTGCCAAGAAGGCTGGCGTGCCAGTGGCTGTTGAGCATCCCGAGGATGCACCGGGCAAGTTCCAGCAGGCTGCCGCCGCTGGCAAGGGCCCCGATATCTGGTGCTGGCCGCACGACCGGGCTGGTGAATGGGTGGGCGCTGGCCTCCTGAGCCCTGTTACGCCATCCAAGAAGATACGCGACGAGATCGACCCGCTGGCCTGGAAGGCCTTCACCATCGGTGGCAAGACCTGGGGCTACCCCATCTCCATCGAGGCCGTGGCCCTGGTGTACAACAAGGACCTGGTGCCCACGCCGCCCAAGAGCTTTGAGGAAATCGCCGCACTCGACAAGAAACTGTCGGCCAAGGGCAAGAAGGCCATTCTGTGGGACTACACCAATACCTACTTCACCTGGCCGCTGCTGGCTGCAGGCGGTGGCTACCCCTTCAAGATGAAGGCAGATGGCACCTATGACGCCACCGATACCGGCGTGAACAACGCCGGTGCATTGAAGGGTGCCGAGACGCTGAAGAAGCTGATCGATGGCGGCGTGATGCCCAAGGGCGCCGGCTACGCCGAGATGGAAGCAGGCATGGCCAAGGGCAATGTTGCCATGATGATCAACGGCCCCTGGTCGTGGGACAACCTGAAGAACGCCAAGATCAACTTTGGCGTGGCACCTATCCCCACCGTGGCCGGTAAGAAGGCTGCACCGTTCGTGGGCGTGCTGGGCTGCATGGTCAACCGCGCTTCGCCCAACAAGGAAGTAGCGGTCGATTTCATCGAAAACCACCTGCTGTCGCTCAATGGCCTGAAGACCATCAACGCGGATGTGCCGCTGGGTACGCCTGCCAACAAGAACCTGTTCAAGGAGCTGGCTGGCGACCCCAATATCAAGGCCACCATGGCTTCGGCCCAGGCTGGCAACCCCATGCCCAACAATGCCGAGATGGGCCGCTTCTGGTCGTCCATGGCATCGGCACTGCAGAACATCACCGGTGGCCGTCAGTCGCCCAAGGATGGCCTGGATGCTGCCGCCAAGCGCATCAAGGGTGAGTAAGCAGGAAGCCTGGCCGTTCCAACAGGAAGGGTAGGGTGCAGTCAGGGCGGCAATCAGCATGCAGCCGCCCTGCCGGCCTTCCGCAAGGGAGGCCTTTGCTGAGCGGGCTGTAACCAGCACGTTCAGCAAAGACAAAGGGAGTGACAACAAGCATGGCGCGCAAGCTGGAACACTGGATATTGCTCTTGGCCGCAGGCCTGACCCTGCTGGCGGGGCTGTTCCTCACCTTCAAGATGTACGCTGCGGGGCAACCCCTGCTGGCAACGGTTTGCCTGGCTACGCTGGGCTTGGCCACTTATATCTACAGCACCGGTAGGGCCTATGCCTTCCGTTATCTGTTTCCTGGCTTGCTGGCCGTGGTGGTGTTTGTACTGTTCCCACTGGCCTACACCTTTACCATCGGCTTTACCAACTACAGCTCCAAGAACCTGCTGAGCCCTGAGCGCGCCAAGCAGTACTTTCTGGATGAAACCTATGTGGTGGATGGAGAAAGCTATGCCTTTACCCTGCATAGCGACGGTGCAGCCTACCGCATACGCCTGGAGAACGAGAACGGCGATGTCTTTGTCACCGATGCCCTGGCGCTGAAGCAGGCGACACCGCTGAGCGTGCCGGCGCATAGGCTGGAAGCGGCCGAAGCCCCCCTGAGCGAGCCGGCTGATACCAAGACGCTGATCCAGAACCTCAAGGTACTCAAGCTGGTATCGGTCACACTGCCCAGTGGCTTGGTGGCCAGTGCATCCGGCCTGCGCGAGTTCGCGCCGGTGCGCAAGCTCTACCAGCCGCTGGCCAATGGCGAGCTGAAGAACCAGCAGGACGGCAGCATCATCAAGCCCAATTTCGAGACCGGCTTCTATGAAACAGCAGCAGGCGAGCCGCTGCAACCCGGTTTCAAGGTCGGCATAGGCTGGGCCAATTTCAAGCGCATCTTCACCGATAGTTCCTTCAGTGAGCCCTTCCTGCGCATCTTTGGCTGGACGGTGGTGTTTGCCGGCCTGACCGTGCTGTTCGCCTTCTCGGTGGGTATCGTGCTGGCCGTGCTGATGAGCTGGGAGGCACTGCGATTCCGCAAGCTGTACAGCATCTTTCTGTTTCTGCCCTATGCCGTGCCGGCGTTTATCTCCATCCTGGTATTCAAAGGGCTGTTCAGCGAGAACGCGGGGGAGATCAACCTGATCCTGCAGTCCTTGTTCGGCATCAAACCCAACTGGTTTACCGATCCCTTCCTCGCCAAGGTCATGATCCTGATCGTCAATACCTGGCTGGGCTTTCCCTACATGATGTTGCTGAGCATGGGTCTGATCAAGGCGATACCGGCCGATCTGTATGAGGCATCGGCGATCGCCGGGGCCGGGCCGTTCACCAACTTCTTCAAGATCACGCTGCCCTTGATCGTGAAACCGATCACGCCCTTGCTGATTGCTGCTTTTGCCTTCAATTTCAACAACTTTGTCTTGATTGCACTGCTGACCAACGGCCGCCCGGATTTCCTGGATACGGCTGTACCTGCGGGCACCACCGATTTGCTGGTGTCTTATACCTATCGCATCGCCTTTCAGGATTCCGGCCAGGACTTTGGCCTGGCTGCGGCTATCTCGACCGTGGTGTTCCTGATGGTTGCCTTCCTGTCCATCATCAATCTGCGGCTCACCAAGGTGAACCAGACCGAAACCCGCTGAGGATTACGCATCGTGGCCGTCGTTCTTGATAAATCACATCGCTGGCGCGTTGTTGCCGCCCACCTGGGGCTGATCTGCTTTATCGCGCTGATCATGTTCCCCTTTCTCATGATCCTGCTGATCAGCCTGCGCCCGGGTAATTTCTCGACCGGTGATCTGATCCCCAGCCAGATCAGCCTGGAGCACTGGAAGCTGGTATTGGGTATTCCCTACCAGGCGGCTGATGGCCGATTGGTGGAGCCGGAGTTCCCGGTACTGCTATGGCTCTGGAACTCCATCAAGGTGGCTGCCTTGTCTGGCCTGATCGGCCTATTGCTGTCGACTACCTGTGCCTATGCTTTTGCCCGCATGCGCTTTGCCTTCAAGGCACAGTTGATCAACAGCCTGATGCTGGTGCAGATGTTCCCCACCGTGCTGGCCTTGGTGGCGATCTATGCCATCTTCGACCAGATAGGTGGCTATGTGCCCTGGCTGGGCCTGGACACCCACGGCGGCCTGATCCTGGCCTATACCGGCGGCATTGCCCTGCACATCTGGACCATTAAGGGCTACTTCGACACCATCCCGGTCGAGATAGAGGAAGCCGCCAAGGTCGATGGTGCGACGCCATTCCAGGCCTTTCGCTATGTGTTGCTGCCCATGGCCGTTCCCATCCTGATGGTGGTGTTCCTGCTGGCCTTTATCCAGGGCGTCAACGAGTACCCCATCGCCTCGGTGCTGCTCAAGCAGCAGGATCAACTGACCATTGCCGTGGGGATCAAGATGTTCCTGTACGAACAGAAGTACTTCTGGGGTGACTTTGCCGCCGCAGCCATCTTGTCGGGCTTGCCGATCTCCATCGTCTTCCTGCTGGCTCAGCGCTGGATGACGTCGGGACTCACGGCTGGCGGTGTCAAGGGATAAGAGCCTGTTCACGATCAGCATACAGGTAGGGCGATGCAGAGATTGCTGCGGATGACCGCAGGGCATGACAAGAAATCAGTACCAAACCAAGACCAATACGGAGTGATGACCATGCTGAACAAACGTAAATTGATCAAGACCTTGCTGGCCACATTGATGCTGGCAGCTTTGCCTGCTGCGGCCGACAACCCGCCGGAAGGCATGGTGGATATTCATTACCATCGCCCCGATGGCAAGTATGAAAACTGGGGCCTGCATGCCTGGAAGCGCGCACCGGGTGCCAGCGACCAGCCCCTGGAGGGCGTAAGTTGGTTCAGCCCCCTGACCCCGACCGGCAAGGATGAGTTCGGCGTGTACTGGCGCCTGGCCATCAAGGATTTTGGTAGCACCGGCAAGGTGCATTACATCATCCACAAGGGTGATGTGAAGGAGCAGAAGGGCAAGGACATGAGCTTCGATACCAAGGAGATCAAGGATGCCTATGTGGTTTCGGGCAACCCAGCCATTTTCAAGAGCAAGGCCGAGGCGCAAGCTGCCGTAGGCAAGTAAGCCACCCCATCTGGATAGGCGGGCGCCGGTTGGCCCGCCCTTTTGCTCCGCTAGTCCTGCCTGATAAAGCTGCCATGACACGTACCTTGCTTGCCACATCGCTCTCACTGATCTGCCTCTTGGCCCAGGCCGCCGAACCTGTCGCCACCCCCATCGGCGCTGCAGGGGCGCCCAAAAGCAGCTTTGCCACCAATCCCATCGTCTATTTCGCCATTACCGACCGCTTCTACAATGGCAACCCCGCCAATGACCAGAGCTATGGACGCAAGCCCGATGGTGCCAAGGAAATCGGCACTTTCCACGGTGGCGATCTGGCAGGGTTGACTGTCAAGCTCAAGGAAGGCTATTTCCGGAACCTGGGAGTCAATGCGATCTGGATCACGGCGCCCTATGAGCAGATACGGGGCTGGGTACAGGGCGGCAAGGAAGAGTTCAAGCACTATGCCTACCACGGCTACTTTGCCCTGGATTACACGGTGCTCGACAAGAACATGGGCACGCCCGATGAGTTGCGGGAGTTCGTTGATACGGCGCATGCCCAAGGTGTCAGGGTGCTGTTCGATATCGTGATGAACCACCCTGGCTATCTGGATATCGAGACGGCCCATCAGCTGAATATACCTGTGCTGTGGAAGGGGGCCTACGAGCAATACACGCTCAAGGACTATCACGGCTGGATAGACTACAACGCCGACCGCAAGCAATGGGCCGAATGGTGGGGCGGCGACTGGGTGCGTGCGGGCCTCAACGGCTATACCGCCGCTGGTAGCAGCGACCTGACCATGCAACTGGCCTACCTGCCCGATTTCAAGACAGAACAGGCCAAGGCGGTAGGCTTGCCGGCTTTCCTGAAAAAGAAAACGGATACCGGCGCGGTAGCTTTACCCAACGCGACGGTGCGTGATTACCTTGTGACCTGGTTGACCAACTGGGTGCGCGACTATGGTGTGGACGGTTTTCGGGTTGATACGGCCAAGCATGTGGAAATGGCATCCTGGCAGGCGTTGAAGCAGGCAGGAAATGCGGCCCTGGCTGAATGGAAGGCCAAGAACCCGCAGAAGAAAATAGACGATGCACCATTCTGGATGGTGGGCGAGGTATTTCCGCACGCTGTTGAACGCACGGCCTATTTCGACAACGGTTTTGACAGCCTGATCAATTTCGACTTGCAGGATCGCAAGCTGGATGATCCGCTGGAACTGGACCGCTTGTATGGTGACTACGCCCGCAAGCTGGCAGCCGGCAGCAGTGAGGGCAAGGCCTTCGATGTGCTGTCTTATTTGTCGTCGCACGATACCCGGCTGTACAAACGTGATCAGCTGATTACCGCAGGCACCGCCCTGTTGCTGGCACCCGGCGGCGTGCAGATCTTCTACGGGGATGAAACGGCCCGGCCGGATGGCCCGGCCAGCGCTGGCGACCCACAGCAATCCACCCGTTCCAGCATGAATTGGGCGTCGCCCAACACCGCCGTATTGGCCCATTGGCAGAAGCTGGGCCAGTTCCGCGCCCGCCACCCGGCGCTGGCACGCGGTGTGCATCGCAAACTGAGCGACGAGCCCTATGCCTTCAGCCGCATCCATGGCGATGACAGGGTCGTTGCTGCGCCGTTTGCCAAGGGTGAGGTCAGCATATCGGTAGCGCATGTTTACAAGGATGGCCAGATGGTCCGCGATGCCTACAGCGGCACCACCGCCAAGGTGGAGGGCGGCATGGTGAAGCTGCTGGCACAGGGCCCGGTGCTGCTGGAAACACAATAAGGTGGGGCAACACACCGCAATATGATCAACGAGGACAGAACATCGTGAGCACTGCAAACTCCCGGCTCATACTGGGTATCTGGCGCATCGCCGATTGGCAGATGCGCTCCAGCCAGGTGGCCGATCTGGTGGAGGGCTGCCTGGATATCGGCATCGACACCTTCGATCTGGCCGATATCTATGCCGACTACCGTTGCGAGGCCTTGTTCGGTGAGGCCTTGGCCAGCCGGCCTGCACTCAAGTCGCGTATCAAGCTGATCTCCAAGTGCGGTATCGCGCTGGTAAGCCCAAACCGGCCGCAGCACCGAGTCAAGCACTACAACACCAGCAGCGCGCATATCGTGGCCTCGGCCGAGCATTCGCTGGCGCAGATGGGGGGGGAGCAGCTGGAGATGCTGTTGATCCACAGGCCTGACCCCTTGATGGATGCTGACGAGATCGCCGAGGCGTTCTTTCAACTCAAGCAGGCGGGCAAGGTCGCGCAATTTGGTGTCTCCAACTTCCTGCCGCACCAGCTGGAACTGCTGCAGAGTCGCCTGGATGAACCTCTGGCCGCCAACCAGGTGGAAGTTTCGCTGCTGCATACCGATACCCTGTTCGACGGTACGCTGGACCAATGCCAGCGCCTGCGTATCAAGCCGCAGGCCTGGTCGCCATTGGGGGGAGGCAGGCTGTCGGCAGAGCCGGTAGAGACACCCTTGGGGCAGGTGCTGACGCGGCTGGGTGCGGAGCTGGGCGTCAGCCGTGAGCAATTGGCTATCGCCTGGCTGCTGCGCCATCCAGCCGGGATACAGCCGGTACTGGGCAGCGGCAAGCTGGATCGCTTGCAACAGTTGGCGGCTGCGCAGGAGATTGTGTTGGACAGGCAGCAGTGGTTTGAACTGCTCGAAGCTGCCATGGGCCGCCCCATGCCTTGACGATGACCGCTCAGGCCAGGGTGGCCAGGCGTACTTACTCCGTCGCCGCCCATCAATGACCTGAGCGCATAACTAGGCTCCCAGATAGCGTCGCGCAGCCTTGGTGGCTGGGCGAAATACGGAGTGAAACGGTCGTTACGGCCGGTCCGTCAACAGAAGCAGAGCGCCCAAGACGGCGCCGCACTATCCAAGTCCATAGGCACAACAGTCTGGAGCAATACAATGACCATCCGCATCGCCATCAACGGCTACGGCCGCATAGGCCGCAATGTCTTACGTGGCCTCTATGAACACAACCGCCGCGACGAATTCGAGATTGTCGCCATCAACAACCTCGGGGAGATCGAGGTCAATGCCCATCTGACTGAATACGACACCGTCCATGGTCGTTTCCAGGCAGAAGTGGGTTACGAAGGGGATCACCTGCTGGTGAATGGTGACCGCATACGCTACCTGAGCGTGCGCGATCCGGCCCAGTTACCCTGGAAGGACCTTGATGTCGATGTGGTGTTCGAGTGCACCGGCCTGTTCACCAGCAAGGCCAAGGCCAGTGCGCACCTGGCTGCGGGTGCCAAGAAGGTGGTGATCTCCGCACCGGGCGGTGATGATGTCGATGCCACCATCGTGTTCGGGGTGAACGAGCAGGTGTTGAAGGCCGAGCACACGGTAATCTCTAATGCCAGTTGCACCACCAATTGCCTGGCGCCGCTGGTGGCGCCGCTGCATGCCGCGCTGGGGGTGGAAATGGGGCTGATGACCACGGTGCACAGCTACACCAATGATCAGGTGCTGACCGACCTTTACCACAGCGATCTGCGCCGTGCCCGTTCGGCGACCATGTCCATGATACCAACCAAGACCGGTGCAGCGGCCGCCATAGGCCTGGTGATACCGGAGCTGGCTGGCAAGCTGGATGGCCTGGCTGTACGCGTGCCGACCATCAATGTCTCGCTGGTTGACTTTGTCTTTACGGCCAGCCGCGATACCAGCGTGAGCGAAGTCAACGAGATACTCAAGCAGGCTGCTGCAGCGAGCCGCGATGGCATTCTCACTTATGTGACCAAGCCCCTTGTGTCCGTCGATTTCAACCATAACCGCGCCTCGTCGAACTTCGATTCGTCACAGACCAAGGTAAGCAACAAGCGCCTGGTCAAGGTCATGGCCTGGTACGACAACGAATGGGGCTATTCCAACCGTATGCTGGATACCTGCAAGGCGTTGATGCAAGCACGCTGAGCGGTAGCTGCACCCCCACATGACCGCGCGGGCCATGACCTGCGCGGCATGTCGGCACCCTCAGTGCCGAAGCGCGGTGAGAGCCTGTTGTGAACTGAAATCTTGGATGGGTGGCGGCTGGGGGCGAAGCAGGCGCCAGGGCAACCCTGGCGCTGGACGTCAGTGTAGCCGGAGCCAGTAGGCTCTACTCTGATTGAGCCCATACCCCCCGCCCTTGCCGCCGCGAGGGAGCCTCGCTGACGCTCGTTGTCATCTGGAATACGTTCATCACAGGCTCTTGGCGCGCTATCCCCAACCATCACCGGAGTGATAACCCCATGACTAACCGTTCCCACGGTGTAGCGGGCATGCTTGCGTCCCGAGCATGCCCCGTTGCCGTTTCTTCCCGTCGTATCGTGCTGAAAACCTTGCTGGGTATTGCTGCCAGCGCCTGTCTGCTGAGCCCGGCCATGGCTGCCGGCAAGCAGTTGACGGTCTGGATCAATGGCGACAAGGGCTATGAAGGTATAGAGAAGATTGGCAAGCTCTACACCAAGCAGACAGGCATCATCGTCAAGGTCGAGCACCCCGATGATGCACCGACCCGGTTTCAGCAGGAGGCGCTGGCTGGCAATGGCCCTGATATCTGGATCTGGCCGCATGACCGCATTGGTGAGTGGATCAAGCTAGGGTTGCTGACACCCATCAATCCGACCGAGGAGGCCCGCCGCAATATCGTCTCGGTGGCTTGGGATGCGTTTACCGTAGGTGGCAAGACCTGGGGCTACCCCTTATCGGTTGAGACGGTCAGCCTGATCTACAACAAGGCCCTGATCAAGACCCCGCCCAAGAGCTTTGAGGAAATACCGGCACTGGATACCCAGCTACAGAAGCGCGGGGCCAGGGCCATCTTGTGGGACTACAACAACACCTACTTTACCTGGCCCTTGATGGCTGCGAATGGGGGGTATCCGTTCTTCCGCGATATCAAGGGCAACTATGACGCCCGCGATACCGGTGTCGCCAAACCCGGTGCGGTGGCGGGCCTGGAAACACTGGCCATGCTGATCAACAAGGGGGTCATGCCCAAGGGCGCCAGCTACGGCCAGATGGAAGAGGCCATGCGCAATGGCAAGCTGGGGATGATGATCAGCGGCCCCTGGGCCTGGGAAGGGTTGCGGGAGGCCAAGATCAACTTCGGCGTGGCCCCCATACCCAGCGTGAAGGGCAAGCCTTCGCGACCTTTTGTGGGGGTGCTGGGCGCCATGATCAATGCCAAGAGCCGCAACAAGAAGGAGGCGCTGGCTTTCCTGGAGCAGCACCTGCTCAAGCTGGATGGCCTGAAAGCCATGAACGAGGCTGTGCCGCTAGGTGTGCCGGCGGATATCACGCTGTTCTGGCAACTCTACAATGACGAAAATATCCGTAACTCCATGGATAACATCCATCTGGGCAAGCCCATGCCGTCCAACCCGGAGATGGGCAAGTTCTGGTCTGCCATGGCGACAGCACTACCACAGGTGACTGATGGCAACGTTAAGCCACAAGAGGCCATGGTAACGGCTGCCAAGCAGATCGCTGCGCCCAAGTAAGCCATGCTGCACCCAGCGCTACATGCTGCGCTGGCCGTCAAGGGGTGTGCCGGGTATGTCAACGACTACCCGGTTACGCCCCGCCTGCTTGGCCCGGTAGAGGGCTTCATCTGCCGCCTTGAGCAGATCATCCGCTGTCAGCCCAGACCCTGGAGCACGTTGGGCGAGACCCAGGCTGATGGTGAGATGCCCCAGTTCGCTACCCATATGGGGCAGGGCCTGTACGGCAATGGCGTTGCGCAGCTGCTCGCCCATATGGGGCAGCTCCTGGGTGGCGGGGTTGAACCACAGCAATACGAATTCTTCACCGCCGTAGCGGGCGGCGATATCCAACGGCCGCCTGGCGTGCCGGTTGATGGTGTCGGCAACTAGTTGCAGCACCTTGTCCCCGCCAGCGTGCCCGTAGTAGTCGTTGTAACGCTTGAAGTAGTCCACGTCGATCATGGCGAGCACCAATGATCGCTGCTCACGCTGCGCCTGGCGCCAGGCGCGCTCCAGATGGGTGTTGAAGGCGCGCCGGTTGTAGAGCCCGGTCAGGCCATCGTGCTCGGCCAGCTCATGCAGCAGGGCATTGACCAGAAAGGTTGTGCGGGTGCCGTACTCAAGAAAATAACTACCGGTTGCGCCTACGATATTGGCGGTCAGCATAAAGGCACCGTGATACAGCTGTAGCGTTGTATCGGGCTGCAGGGCGGACTCCATGGCCAGAAAACCGGCCAGGGTAATGGCATTGATCAGCAGGGCATGCCACCACTGCAGGCTGGCGATAAAGTAGATAAACAAGGCCACCAGTAGTA
Organism: Chitinimonas sp. JJ19; assembly: GCF_036961565.1. Lineage (NCBI taxonomy): Bacteria > Pseudomonadati > Pseudomonadota > Betaproteobacteria > Neisseriales > Chitinibacteraceae > Chitinimonas > Chitinimonas sp. JJ19. Next base: position 88,063 of record NZ_JBAMDD010000009.1, on the reverse strand, counting down.
TGCCCTCATACGGCAAGGGGTAGTCACGTGCCAGTGCAACGCCGATAACACCAACCGTTCCCAGGCCTGTCAGCAGGGCTGACAAGCAGACTGCCCACTGCAGGTAAGCGCGCCACCGCTGTTGATAGCTGAGCCAGAGGGTAATGGCAAAGGCCGGGATGATCAGCCCCAGCCTGATGGGTACGGTGCGCTCCCAGATGGTGGAGGGCAGGGTGGTAAGGTCGATCAGCACGAACAGAGCAAACAGCGTGATGGCCATGCCGCCTGCCCAACGCAGACGTGACATATGGGTATCTACATGGAATTGACGGAAGGCCTGCTCAAGCTGAGGCGTAAACCGTAGCCAACGGTAGCCGTGCAGCATCGCGTCCCGGTAGGGCGAGGGGCTGGTTTTGTCGAGTAGGTCTGGGTCGATCTGCAGCATCGTGGGGCTTTACTCGTGTCTATCGGCAGGGCTACGAAACCCATCCCGCTATCTTGCATCCATGCCTTGCCAGCCTGCTTGGGCCGGCCCGGAGGTGCTTACTTAGGGAGGACGGTCTGCCGTATGCATCCTGCATCACCCAGGGGCGATGGCGTTACCAAGCTTTAGTGTAGTGCGTTAAAGTGCCGACCCAACATCAAAACTCGGGGCGAGCATGAACCAGGCGTGGGCGGCGATATTGCGTAAGCTCGGTGTGCACAGCGGTGTGCTGGCGGCTGGGCGTCGATTGCTGGCTGCAGAGCGCTACGAGGCTGCGGAAATCTATTTGCAACTGGCCAGCAGGATGGCCCCCAAGCACGCCGCCACCTGGTTGGCGCTGGGCACCTGCCTGCAATGCAGGCACTGCAATGTGGCGGCCATGGCAGCCTTGGAAACAGCACTGGAGCTGGCTCCTGACCTGGAAGAAGCTGAGCAGCGCCTGGGCCATGCAGCCATCGAGGCCGCGCGCTGGCCGGAGGCAATAACCCGCTTTTCCGCCTTGCTGGCCCGCCACCCTGGCTCGGCCGAATATCATTACCACCTGGCGAATGCCCATGCTGGTGCCGGGCAGCTGCATGATGCAGTGGAGCACTACCGGGCTGCACTGGCTATCGAGGAGGTGGCCTCCAGCCATAATGGCTTGGGCCTGGTGTTGTCCGAACTGGGCCGACAGGCCGAAAGCCTGCCACATTTCCGGCGTGCGGCGGAGTTGTCGGACAAGCCGACTTACCTCTCCAACTTGCTGTTTACCCTGTGCTATGACGATACGCTCGATCCTGCCGCGCTCTACCAGGTCCATTTGCAACAGGCCGCACGCTTGCCCGCTGAGCAAGTACGGCGCTGGAAGCAGGATTGGCGCCCAGAACGCAAGCTGCGCGTAGGCTATGTATCTCCGGACATGCGGCATCACCCTGTGGCCTATTTTGTTGAGCCGGTTTTCCGCGAGCATGATCGCAAACAGTACGACGTCTATGTGTATTCCACCCAGCGACAGCTGGCCAGCGACACCACCACACGATTGTCGGGCTTGGCTGATTACTGGCGGGAGTTTGACGATGCCGAGGCCGAGGCCGTGGCAGAGGCCATACTGGCAGACAGGATCGATATTCTGGTCGACCTAGCCGGGCACACAGGCAACAACAGCCTGGTGTTGATGGCCCGCCGTCTGGCGCCCGTGCAGGTTACCTGGCTGGGCTATCTCAACACGACCGGCCTTGCCAGCATGGACTACCGCCTGACGGACGCGGTGGCCTGTCCGCCGCAATTTGCCCGGGCCCTGCATAGCGAACAGCTGGCGTATCTACCCGATTCGCAATGGTGCTATCAACCACCCGCCGATGCACCCGAAGTGGTCGACACGCCATGCCTGGTGGGGCAGGGCGTTACTTTTGGCGCCCTGCACAATCCCGCCAAGATTGGCACGGCAGTTATTCGGCTGTGGGCCGACCTGCTATTGGCCGTGCCGGACTCCCGCCTGCTGATCGCGGCAAGGGGTTTTGCCCGCATTGCAGATGAGACGCGCGCCCGCTTTGCTGCATTGGGCGTGGCGCCAGAGCGCATCGTGATACGTGATCGCGCGCCTTTTCACGATTATCTGGCCATGCACGGCCAGATTGACATCAACCTGGATACCTTTCCCTATACCGGCGGTACAACCACCTGCCATTCGCTCTGGATGGGGGTGCCGGTGCTGACCTTGGCCTGCGATACCGTGATGGGGCGTGGCGGTGCCAGTGCCTTGAGCGCCGTGGGCCTGAGCGACTGGATCGCTGACAGTAGGGAGGCTTTCGTACAGCGCGCGTTGGCCCAGTTGCAGGATCGGGCGGCGCTCAACCAGCTACGCCTGGGGCTCAGGGAGCGCATGGCGCGCTCACCCTTGATGGATGGCACCCGGTTTACCCGCGCCCTGGAGCAGCAGTATCGGGTGATGTGGCAACGGCGCTGTGAACAGGAGCGAGCGATATGAAAAGACCGCCTGTCGGCGGTCTGTCTGCTTGAGGTGTTGAGGGCTCAGGTAAGCTTCTTTTCCCAGTCGGCTGCTGCGGCCTCGTCCTGCTTCTCACCCCATAGTCCTTGTCGATAGACCTTGATCAGGCGTTGTATGGCTGGGCGATACCCCAGATTGCCTGCACGGGTCAGCCAGTCTATTGCGCGGGCGCTATCCTGCTTGACCCCCCTGCCGTTCTGGTACATCAAGGCCAGGTTCAGCATGGCCTGGCCGTTGCCTTCCTTGGCGGCTTTTTCGTACCAGCTACGTGCTGCATCGAAATCCTGCTTCAGCCCGCGGCCACTCGCATACATGTAACCGAGGTTGTTCTGGCCCTGAGGAAAGCCAGCATCTGCAGCCTTGCGGTATAGCAGGACGGCCTGGTTGTCGTCCTTGGGTACGCCACGACCTTCGGCATACAGGAAGCCAAGGTTGGTCTGCGCCAGGGGCAGGTTCTGGTCTACTCCCTTGCGATACCACTCCACGGCTTTGCCGAAGTCCTGCTTGACCCCCCAGCCATTCTCGAACAACACACCAACATTGTTCTGCGCCAGGGCATAGCCCTTGTCGGCCGCCTTGCGGTACCACTGCATGGCCTGGGTATAGTCACGCGGCACACCAAGGCCGCGCTCGTACAGATAGCCCAGCGAAGTCTGCGCAGGCATGTAGCCTTTGTCCGCCGCCTTCTTGTACCAGAACTGGGCGCGGGTGTAGTCGGCGGTCACCCCTTCTCCGCGCTCGTACATGGAACCCAACTCGGTTTGGGCACGGACATCGCCCTGATTGGCAGATTCTGTGTATTCCTTGGCGGCACGAGCAAAGTCACCGCCTTGCTGGGCGTCCTTCCCGGCTTGGTAGTCGGCCTGGGCGGAGAGGCAGAACAGCAGTGCAAATAAAGGGGTAATACGCATCATGTTGATCCTGTCGGCGAGCATGTTGTTTCAATCTATATAGGCTAGGCTGGATACCGCGCCTGTCAAGGCTTACAAGGGGTTTGACTTTCATCTCGCCGAGGACTAATTTCATTGTCGAGGTGGAAGCAAGTTGCCAGGGTCGGGTGCAGGCCCGCTTCTCGCCTTAGTTCCACCACCCGTACCGCCTTATTCAGCTATCGAGGAGCACGACCATGAAAAAAATCGACAACCTGCGCCAGTCCATGCGCAACTTGCCCAAGCGCCAGACTGGCCAGGGCATGACTGAGTACATCATTATCGTCGCGCTGATTGCCGTGGCGGCCATCGGTGTCTACAGCTTCTTCGGTCAAACCATCCGCGCCCAGGTTTCCGGCTTGGCCAGTGAAGTGGCTGGTGATACCGCTGGTGCATCGTCCGCACGGGGGACCGCCAGTTCTGCCGCTGGCAGCGCCCGTAGCCAGGGTACAGCACAAAAGGGTATGGGTAGCTACGGCAACTAAGCCGCAGCCATCCTATCCTGATGCGGGGCGTCATCATGTCCAGTACAGTGCGCTCCGCTGTCCAGCTTAAAGGCCAGCGCGGTCAGGCGCTGGTCTTTTCGCTTATCGTGCTGGTGGTTGTCATTCTGGTCATGCTGGCAACCTTCAATGTGGGCCAGCAGACGCTGGGCAAGATGCGCTTGCAGAATGCCGCCGATGCGGCTGTCTACAGCGCGGCGCAGGCGCAGGCGCGGGACTACAATTTCTCGGCCTATACCAACCGCGCCATGGTGGCCAATCAGGTCGCCGTCGCACAAGTCGTCGGGCTCACCTCCTGGGCGCGCAATTTCAACAAGACCTACACCAGCGAATTTGCCTGGGTTCCCAAGATGCTTACCGCCTTGGGCGGCCCCTTGGCGGCCTGGATGTGGACGACGCCCTACAATATCAACAAGAGCATATCCAACGGCTTCCAGACGGTGATGAACACCACTGGGCCGATACTGGCCAAGCTGCTGGATGGCATCAATGCGGCCTTGAATCTAGCCCAGATGGTCTACCACTACGGCACTGCCCTGACGATGGCGCAGACCTTGGGGATGGATTTGATCAATTCTTCCGGGGACGGTTTACTCAATAAACTGGGATTGGATACCAGCGGTATGCCGGATGCGGTACAGGACATGCTGAGCCTGGACCCCAAGCACAATGTACTGAAGATGAATGACCCGGAGGCCAGCCTGACCAAGGGCGGCTGGGCGACGGCTGCGGTATCGCTGTACAACTGGCTACGCTTTACCGAGCGCAAGGATCCGAATACCAAGCCCGCTGCCGGCAAGCAGGGCGATGGTGCTGAGGCCGACCGGTTTGCCAGCGTCACCATCAATTCCCTGGATGGCTTCTCGCGTGACCGCAGCACCAAGGATGGCTGGTTTGATGGCGCCCCTGAGTTCTACTACCTGACGCCCAATCCCTTCGTATTTGATCCCACGCGGTTTATTCCCTACCAGAATGGTGCGGTGTTCATGGCACTTTGGCACCGGGGCGGGACCGAACTCAAATCCGTCACTGCAGGCGGCAGCGCCACAGGGTATTCCAAGAAGACCTGGACGGCGCTGGACGCCACCGGTTTTACCGGCGCAGCCATATTCTGGATATCGATACTGGGCATCCCTATCCCCATACCCATCGTGATACCAACCATGCCCATGGGCTGGGGTTCGGCACAGGCGGGGGTACAGATCAGTGGTGCGGGCGCCTTGGGAACCAACAACAACTTCTCCACGCCGGCGGGCGATGCCTATGGCGGTGCCTACAACCACACCATGACCACCATGCCAGCCTTGCGCCAGCGCCCGCAGGGTGCCGGCAATACGCTGGGCGGCGAGGGCTTGCGCCCGTATTTTGATGTGCGCGACCTGACCAAGGACAACCTGGAAGGCGCCAGCCTGCTGATTGAGGTAGAACGCAAATCCAGTACCTTGCCGAACTCCGGCAGCTACAGCAAGGGCCGGTTTGGCATGGAGAATGGCCAGCCGGGTGGGGACGACAGCATGCGTGCCCTGTCTCGCGCGCAAGTCTATTTCTCCCGGCCATCCAAGCTGGGGGAGGGCTGGGAGCGTGAGGACGGCAAGCAGGAACTGGGTAACCTGTACAACCCCTACTGGCAGGCCAGGCTGACGCCTAACAGCTTCCTTGAGAAGTATGCCTCCATGATGTTCCAACACCTATGAGCTATTCGCGCGCACGCCGTCAAGCCGGCCAGGCCATGGTGGAAACCATGATCGTTTGCAGCACGATACTGGTGCCGCTGTTCCTGGCCGTGCCGGTGCTGGCCAAGTATCTGGATATACGCAGCCATGTGGTGCAGGCGGCGCGCTATGCAGCGTGGGAACGTACGGTGTTCTTTGGCGGAGACTCGGCCAGCGAAATAGGCTGGTTCGGGTTTACCAATGCCTGGATAGCCAATGAAAAGACCGACGCCCAGATCAAGGCGGAGATAGGCAGCCGATTGCTGTCGCGTACCTCGGCCACCAGCACCTTCAGCAGCTCCGATAGCGGTAGCAGTGATTTCCGTAGTGGACAGCGTAAGGCGCTGTGGCAGGACCGCAATGGTCAGAGCATGCTCAACTATGCCCAGATATCAGGCGAGGTTGGCCAGAAGTGCGACCCGGCAGGTGGCATGGTGGCGGCCATGACAGGCTACGATTGCGCGCCTGGCACCATCAACCGGGTGCTTACGCCGATTGCCAGCCTGGCTGCCACATTGGGGCCCTTCACCCTGGAAATGGGTGGCAAGTACACGGCCACGGTCACCGTCAGCCCGGAAAGCTACAACCCCAATACCTATCTGATGAGCGCGGCCTTGGCCCGCAAGCCCATGGTGGAAACCGCCATCGTGCTGGGTAATGGCTGGACGGCCGATGGCGCAAGCGCCGATGACAAAACCAGCGTGGTGCAGCAGGTAAAGGGCCTGACGCCACTTTCACTGCTGGCCGCCACGGTCAATATTCCCACCATAGGCGATATCTCATTGCTCAATGTGGTGCAGACCGTGTTCTCTATCTGGGCGCCCGAGCTGTCTACCCGCAAGCTGGAAATTGGCAAGATCGCACCAGATGAAGTTCCGGAAGACCGAGTGAAATGATCAAGTATTTGCTTATCGTGCTGGGTGGCATCGCCTTGATGGCTGAGGCTGCCGAATGCCCAGAGTTTGAGGCGCCCAAGGCCAGGCTGAACTGGATAGCCAAGGATATGCTGGTCAGCGGTGTGCCCATGGCCATCCTGCAGGTGGATAGCGACCAGTCGCCGCTGAGCATGATTGCCCATTACAAGCGGGTCTGGTCGGTAGGGGGCGGGGAGGTGACCGAGTATCCTGTTGCGGGCTGGCAGGCGGTTGCTACGGCTCGTGGGCAGTGTTTCTATACCTTTCAGGTCAAGCCGGCGGGTACGGGGTCTACCGGTTTACTCAGTGTCAGCCAGGCCAATACTGGCCCCTTGCGCAAGCCAGAACGTTTCCCCATGCCATCGGGAAGCCAGGTAGTAAACGACATTGAGCACCGGGACGGCATCAAGAACGGCCGCACCGTGTTTCTGCGTAATGCGCTGACCATGGAAAGCAATGCCATCTACTACCGCAACAACCTGCCCAGCCAGGGCTGGAAGATCAGCATGGAGCGCCGCATCAATACCAAGAACGGCCCAGGCATTGTTTTTGACATGAAGCGCGACAAGAATCTGGCCATGTTGACCATAAGCCGCAGCGAGGGGCAGACCAATGTGCTATTCAACTATATGGATAGACCGTAAGGGGCCGTATATGTCTGCACTACCCCGATCAATACGGACGGCGCAAGCAGGCCAGTCCAGCATCGAATACATTGTGGTGATTGCCGCTTGCATGGGTGGCGTGTTGTTGACCGCCAATGTGGATGGCCTGATGCGCAATATCCGCGATTACTTTACTGATTACAGCTATGCCATGTCGGTCGCTCAGGTGCCCGACTGCATGAATGTCTATGGTGGGTCGGTGGGGCCGGTCAGCGGGTCTGCCACCTTGGATAAATGCCCGGACCTGACCAACCCGACCTGGCCCATCAGTGAAGTATCAGTCAGTTGGGATCAATAGAAAAACAGCGGCGAGGCTGATGTCGGGATACTGCCCCACAACAGCAAGCTGAGCAGCACCCTGCAGCATCGTAGTCACAACCATAACAAGCGGCGATCACCCGGTTGCCATCCATACGAATAGCCCAGACAGGACGCCCGCCCGTCATGAAGCTCAATTTTGCCAAGGTCAATCGAACCTGGGTGATGCTGGTCGCAGCGATATTGCTCGGCCTGCTCGCCATGTTTCTCACCGTGCAGTATCTGCGGCTGCAGGAGCGTACGCTCCAGAGCGAGATAGAAGCCAAGGTTCGAGGTAAGGGACCTACCGTTGCTGTCGTAGTTCCCACCAGCGATCTGCCGGCGGGTTCGCCTATAGACCTCAGTGTCGTCGCCTCGCGAGAGATAGCTGGCGATCTGGTCTACGACGATACCGTCACCGTTGAACAGTTCGAGAACTACAAAGGCCTGGCATTGATTCGGCCAGTTAAGCAGGGCAGGCCGTTGTTGCGGGCAGATTTGCGCGAGATCTATGCTGACTTTGCAGGCTCGCTCAAAACCGGCACGCGCGCCATGACCATAGAGACCGATGAACTCAATTCGATCTCGCATATGGTGCAGCCCGGCAACCTGATTGACCTGATGCTGATCATGGAGCAGAGCGCCAACGCAGCCCCCAATAATCCATCAGGGGGCAAGAGCAGCAGCATGGTGGTGCCCTTCATGCTGAGCGTCAAAGTGCTGGCAACCGGCCAGAAGGTTGTCAGGGATGATCCTGCCAACGGCCAGGAGCGCCGCTCGACTTATGGCACCTATACCCTAGAGGTCAACCCCAGCCAGGCGATGAGTTTGGTGATGGCGCAGGAGATGGGCAAGCTGCGGGCAGTGTTGCGCAACGAAAAGGATGCGATCAAGAGCAGCGACCCTGCCAGCGAATATGACTCCTCCAGTGCGGGTGACCTGATGCGTAATATTGCTGCGCGGACCCAGGCCGTGGCCAAGGCGACTGCGGCGGCACGTATAGAAATGCCGGTGACCGGCGATGTGGATGCCTACATCGAATACATCATCGGCGGCAAGGGTGGTTCGGAGGGCGTGACACCTAGCTTGAACATTCCCGTGTCGGGCGGCATGGGCAGTATCTCGATGGCCCCACCCGCAGGTGCGCCTAATCCTGTCGGGATGCCAGCCAGCTTGCCGATAAACGTCATGCCTACGGCGCCGGCAGCCAACACCAACACGCAAAAATAACGAGCGACGGGATACCTACAACATGCGCAAACCCATCTGCACCCTTGCCTTGCTGTCTGTTGCCGGATTGGCGCCTGTGGCACTGGCTGCTACCGTCAAGACACCGGCGCCGGCACCTGTTGCCGAAGCGCCTCAGGGCGTTACCGAAATCAAGATGTTTATCGGCGAACTGAAGACCATACCGGCCGGCAAGCTCGACCGAGTCGCCATTGGCAATGGCGCGATAGTCTCTACCCGTGCGCTGGAAACAGGCGAGTTGCTGTTGCTGGCCGAGAAGGAGGGCGATACCTCCATGATGCTATGGTCTGGCAAGGGGCCGCGGCGACAGTACATCGTCCGCGTGGTGACCCGTGACAGCCAGGGTGCCTACCAGGCTGCGGCCAGCATGCTCAAGGATGTACCCGGCCTGAAGCTCAGCCAGATAGGTGGCAATGTGGTCATCAGCGGCACAGCCAGCAAGACGGATCTGGAGCGCATCGCCCTGGTAGCCAAGCTCTACCCGCAGGTGGTGAGCCTGGTGTCTGCTGAAGATGTCTCCATGAAGAAAATGATTTACTTCAAGGTGCAGGTGGTGGAGATGAAGCGCTCCCTGCTGGAGAACCTGGGGGTGCAATGGCCGGGCTCGATGGCAGGGCCGTCGGTGGGCTTTCTGGGCAACTGGGGTTCAGAGAACCGTACGGGCATACAAGCACCGATACAGGGGATATTACCCATCCAGACCGGCAATCGGGGCTTGCGTACCTACCTGGGTATTTCGTCCTTGCTCAACACCACCATCAATATTGCCAAGAACAATGGTGATGCTTATATCCTGGCAGAACCCGAGTTGTCGGCTCGTTCGGGCGGTGAGGCGCGTTTCCTTGCCGGCGGGCAGTTCCCCATACGGGTTGCCGGCGCGTTGGGTTCGACGTCTATCGAATACAAGGACTACGGCATCAAGCTCACCATCAAGCCGGTGGCCGATGACCAAGGGAATGTCTCTGCAGCGGTGGATACCGAGGTCAGTTCCATCGACAGTTCGGTATCGGTAGATGGCGCGCCAGGCCTGCTGTCGCGCAAGACCAGCACGGATATCAATGTACGCAACGGCCAGACCATCGCCCTGTCTGGCCTGATCAACAGCGAGATGTCCAAGGATATCTCGCGGGTGCCCGGACTGGGTTCCATACCCGTGATAGGTCAGCTGTTCCGCTCGGACAACTTCCGCAATAGCCGCACCGACCTGGTCATCTTGGTCACGCCTACGGTGATAGACCCGGCGTCTACCCTCAATCGTGAACGTATTGAGAAGAGCGACGGCATGCGGGAGCGCTTTGAGCGCAGCGTGGGCAAATCAGAGATACTGGATTGAGGGCGCGCCATGTTGAACGTATTGGTAACTACACCGCGCGGCGCCGAGAATGTGTTTGAGTGCACCATCGATAGCTGCGCCATAGGCAAGAGCGACGAGAACCTCATCATCCTGCAGGGCTGGTCGGTGGCCAAGCGCCATGCTGCCATCCATCGCCGGGCAGACGGCGTGTATGTGGAGAATCTGGATCCCAAGGGCAATACCGAGGTGAATGGCAAGCAAGCCAGCCTGTATGGCCCGCTCAAGCCGGGGGATGTGATCCATATCTGCGGCTATGAGTTGCGGGTGATGGATCTGGACGAACCGGCTCCGGCTCCGGCTCCAACCTCCGCACCTGCGCCTATGCACGCTTCGATGGATGCAGGTATGGCACCTGTAGCCAGCGCGGCGACGGCCGCCGTGCCTACCGTGACCGATGAAGTGTCAGCACGTGACCCTGGCCAGCAGGCGGTCTGGATAGGTTTGCTCAAGCGCATCCATACCGAGCTGATCAAGCAGATGGATTTGCGCCGCATCGATATTGCCAGCCAGAGCGAGGAGGAACTACGTCGCAATACGGGGCTGATGCTGGCGGAGATCGTTCGCAACGACAAGACCATACCCGAAGGTTTTGACCGTGACCTGTTGGTCAAGCAGGTACAGGACGAGGTTGTGGGGCTAGGGCCGTTGGAGGATTTGCTGGCGGACGATGCGGTGACCGAAATCATGGTGAATCGCTTTGACGAGATATTCATCGAGCGCAAGGGTCGGCTTACCAAGTCGGATATCACCTTTACCTCGGATCAGGCTGTAGTCAGTGCCATTGAGCGCATCGTGACCCCCTTGGGACGCCGTATTGATGAATCCTCGCCCATGGTGGATGCCCGCCTGAAGGATGGATCGCGGGTGAATGCGGTGATTCCGCCCCTGGCGCTCAAGGGTGCCAATATCACCATACGGAAGTTTGCCAAGAGCAAACTGCATGGCGAGGACTTGATCAAGTTCGGCTCCATGACGCCGACCATGCTGGCATTTCTTCGCACCATCGTGGAGCAGAAGGCCAATATCATCATCTCGGGGGGGACGGGCTCGGGCAAGACGACCTTGCTCAATGTGCTGTCCAACTACATTCCCGATGATGAGCGTATCGTGACGGTGGAGGATGCGGCCGAACTCAAGCTGAGCCAGCCCAACTTGGTGGGACTGGAATCCCGTCCACCCAATGCCGAGGGCAAGGGCGCCGTGCTGATACGCGATCTGGTGAAGAACTGTCTGCGGATGCGGCCCGACCGTATTGTGGTGGGGGAGTGCCGGGGCGGCGAGGCGCTGGATATGCTGACGGCCATGAATACCGGCCATGATGGTTCGCTTACCACTGCCCACGCCAACACCCCGCGAGATTGTCTGGCGCGGGTAGAGGTGATGGTGATGATGGCGGGGCTGGACCTGCCTATCCGGGCCATACGCGAGCAGATATCGTCAGCCGTGCGCTTTATCGTGCAGCAGAACCGTTTTTCCTGCGGTTCGCGCAAAGTGACCCACGTGACCGAAATCACCGGCATGGAAGGCGACATGATACAGATGCAGGATATCTTTCTGTTCAAGCAGGAGGGCTTCGGTGCTGACGGCAAGGTCAAGGGGCGGCATATCTCGACGGGTGCCGTGCCGGACTTCTATCAGGATCTGGCTGCGCGCGGGATGGATGTCGACATGAGCATCTTCCAGGGCGGGGAGATACGGCGATGACACTGCTGCTTGCGTTGATCTTCCTGGTGACCCTGATCACTGCCTGGCTGGTATACAAGGCGATACAGGGCTATCTGGACAAGCAACGCGCCAGCATAGAGCTGACCACGGCCACCACCTTGGCCGACATGTTCATCTTCCTCGATCCGCAGAAGATGTTCCGCTACAACGTGGCGCTGACCTGCATCCTGCCGCCCATAGTCTGGTTGCTGACCGGCAACCCGGTATTCGCCTTTGGCGCCCTGATTGCGACGGTATTCCTGCCCAAGTGGTATGTGGGTTTCCTGGGGCGTCGCCGGCTCAAGCGGCTGGAGCAGCAATTGCCTGATGCATTGCTGATGGTATCGGGCGCCATGCGGGCGGGAGCCAGCCTCAATGTGTCGCTGGAATCCATGGTCAAGGAATCCAAGCCACCAGTCAGCCAGGAATTCGAGCTGATGCTGCGCGAGCAACGACTGGGTGTGGATTTCGATACCGCACTGCAGAACATGGAGCGGCGCAACCCGCAGCAGGATTTTCAGCTGGTGATTTCTGCCATGCGGATTTCCAAGGAGGTGGGTGGAAATCTGGCTGAGATACTGGAATCACTGGCTGGGGTATTGCGCGACAAAGCCATCATGGAAGGCAAGATACGCAGCCTGACTGCACAGGGTAAGGCGCAGGGCGTGATCATGACTGGCCTGCCCATATTGATGATGCTGGCCTTGCGCGCAATCGAGCCCAAGGCCATGGAACCGTTGTTCAACACCTGGATAGGCTATGGGACACTCACCGTCATCATCGTGATGGAACTGGTGGGCTACTGGTTTATCCGCAAGATCACGACAATAGACGTATGACCACCACCTTTATCGGATTGCTGATCGGTGCGCTTATCGGTGTGAGCGTGTTGCTGATGTTCTATAGCATGAGCCAGCTCAAGCGCGAGGTGCCGAGCGAGGATCGTGCCTATATGGACGAGCTACCCCCTATGCTGCGGCTGATCTGGCCGGGGGTGAACTTCATGGAGTACCACTTCACTTCGCGCTTTCCTCCCGATCTGCTGGAGCGGGCGCACAAATCATTGCGCGAAACCGGTGTGGGCTATCTGATGAGCGCTGAGCAATACTACGCCCTGCGTCTGCTGTCTGCGCTTATTGCTGGTGCCTTGACCTTGTTTTGTATCGCAGCCTTGCATTCACAGGCTTACCACTGGGCTGCCGTGGTGGCTTTCCTGGGTTATTTCTACCCCCTGATCTGGTTGTCTGACGTGCGCAAGAAGCGCCGCAAGGAAGTGCTGAAGTCCTTGCCGGTCTACCTGGATTTCATCACCCTGGGGGTGGAGGCAGGCTTGAACCTGACGGGTGCCATCAAGCAATCGATGGAAAAAGGCCCGGCAGGGGCGTTGCGGCACGAGTTCTATATGGTGGTGCGTGATCTGCGTGCTGGTGTACCTCGCGCCGACGCGCTGCGCCGTATGGAGGCGAGGCTGGACATGCAGGAGATAACGGCCTTTGTGGGGGCGGTAATCCAGGCCGAAAAGATGGGTGCCCGTCTGGGCCAGGTTTTGCGTATGCAGGCCGAGCAGCGCCGTATCGAGCGTTTTCAGCGTGCCGAGAAGCTGGCCATGGAGGCACCGGTCAAGCTGATACTGCCGCTGATCATGTTTATCTTCCCAGTGACGTTTATCGTGCTTGCCTTCCCCATCGTCATGAAGTTTATGCAGGAAGGTATGCTTTGAAGCAATTGGCCGCCTGGCGCGGCGATACGTTGCTGCTGGGCAAGGTGTGGCTGGCGGAGAGTGCGACCGAACGCATGCAGGGATTGCTGGGCAGGCCGCCCTTGGCCGCAGATGAAGCCATGTTGATACAACCATGCAGACTGATACATACCGTGGGGATGGCCTATCCGCTGGACTTGGCCTTTGTGGACAAACAGGGCAGGGTGCGCAAGCTGGTCAGCCAATTGCGCCCGGCCCGCATGGCCGGTTGCCTCAGTGCTACGGCCACCCTGGAAATGGCCCCGGGCACCATAGACCGCCTGGGTTTGGTGACGGGCGAGCAACTGCATTGGCGGCCAGCATGAAGCGTCTGCTAGGCCGGCTGTGGCTACCCGCGCTGCTACACACCCTGCTGGTTGCCTGCTCGGCCATGCCAGCCGCCATTACTGGCGATGCTGCCGATGCCTATGCCATGAACAGGGAGGCAGAGGCAGCCCACCAGGAGGGGGACGACGTGAAGTCGGAAAGGCTGCTGCAGGGGCTGTTGCGGGTGGCACCCAATGATGCGGAAACCTGGTTTCGCCTGGCCAATCTCTACGCCCGGTCCGACCGGCCGGAGCAGGCGGCCGAGGCCTACCAGCGCAGCCTGATGATCAAGCCGCATGATGCCCGCGCTTGGCATAACCTGGGCGTGATACGGCAACGGCAGGCGGTGGCAGCCATGATGCAGGCTCACAGCCTGGCCGCCGATGATGAGGCCTTGCGCAGCAAGGCTGCCAAGGTGCTGCAGCTGTTGGAGCAGGCGCAGGGCACGCAGGGGAGTGCCAAGCCATGATGCGGCGACGCCTGCATGGGCAAGCCATGCCCGAATTCCTCTATGCCCTGCCCATTTTGCTGTTGCTGACCCTGGGTGCCATACAGATGGGCTTCATCTACCAGGCCAAGCTGACCCTGAACTACGCTGCCACGGTTGCGGTGCGCGAGGGGGCATTACGCAATGGCAAGATGGACGCCATACTGGATGGCATGGAGGCTGGACTGACGCCCATGTTTGCCCACAGCCTCGGTAGCCGTGACATGGCCATGATCAAGAAAGCCCGGCTCAGCGCACATAATCTGGTGTCCAATACCAAGCTGACCCGCATCACCATCGTGAATCCCACCTCGGCCTTGTTGACGGCCCACCAGGGGGATTCCGAATCCGGCAGCGAGATACCTAACGATAACCTGATGTACCGTGATGCCACGGCAATCAAGGGTGGTTTGAACGTGCAGGATGCCAACATCTTGAAGATACACGTGCGGATCTGCTACCGCATGTTCGTGCCCATCATCAACAAGCTGATCTACAACCTGGCGGTGGACCCGCCGGGTACGCCAGCTGCCGTCAGCAGGGATGCCCCTGGGATGCTGCGCAGCTACGGTGCCGGCTCGACCACGCGTACCTGCACCGACAGGCCAGACAGCGACTACTACCTGCCTATTGAGGCTGAAGCGGTCATGCGCATGCAATCGCCCTTCCAAAACCCAGGCAAGTGGGTGGCACCGTGAGCGAGGTGGACTATCAACCGATTGCACCTTCCCGCAAACCGCCGGAAGGTCGCCGCCGCTTACCCTGGCCCAGTGGCCGCATGGGCCGTATACGCTATATTGCCTGCGTGCTGGGCTTGGCGATTCTGTACACCCTTAGCCTGTCCTTGATCATCACCGTCCTGACCATGGCACTACCGCCGGAGTCGGTGGCGGGCGCCTTCCAGATCTGGAGTGCGGGCTTGTTCCTGCTGTTGATGGCGGGCTTGCTGTTTTGGTCAGTGGAACGAGCCCATGATGCCAATCTGCCGGGCTGGGTCGCCCTGCTGGTGTTGGTGCCTGGGGTGAACCTGCTGTTCTGGTTATGGCCTGGCAAGCATGGCGATAACCGCTATGGACCACCGCCCGCACCGGCCAATCTGCTGACCAAGATAGGGGTATGCCTGACCGTGGGCTTGTTGGTGTTGAGCTACCTCTACACCAAGACCTATGGCCCCATGGTATCGGAGCCGCCCCCCAAGCCTGTGCCGCAACTGCCGGCCTATCAGGAGTAGTGGGGGTATCCGGCTGTCTGCACCACAGGATAGACCCCAGGCCCTGTTTGATACGGATGCCCGAAGTTACGTAGGGGAGGGCTCGCCGGGGGCATGAGCAAACCATCCCTGTGGCCCGGAAGGGAGTGTGGCGAAGGGGGGGCACCGTTACTGCCAGCAAACGGTTAAAACAGAAACAGGGCACCTAAGTTGTGCCCTGTTTCTGTTTTCTCGGCGACGTCCGCCTTGCTATCTGTCGGATACGATTACCCTGCTTAGTCACCCATGGTGCCGTGGGCTGGAGCCCGTTCAACGCTTTTCGACTCGCCGGAACGAGGAGAAAAGATCGTGAACAGGCTCTAAGCAGGTACTCAGCGTGCAGCAGTCTTGATCGGTGCAGCTTGATCCTTGGCAGGCTTGCGCTCGCAGTCCTTGCGTACGTTGACGCCTTCGCCACGTAGCTTGACCAAGCCACGGCCACCGCTCAGGTCGATTTCACCGGCCGTCTTTTCATCGACAGGGCGCTTGTTGAGCGGCATCTCCGTACAGGGTATGCCGCTATCGGCCAGGCTACGGTCTGCCTGCCCATTACCCTCTCCATCATCACCATCTCCACCACCGTCACGGCCACCATCGTCTCCGCCCTGGCCATCGCCCTGGCCGTTGCCATCACCTTTGGTGCCTTTGCCGCTGCCGCCTGATCCCGCGCCGTTCTCGTCATTGCTGCCGCCACCGCCACCGCTGCCTTCCTCATCGCCGCCGCCACCGGTGCCCTTGGAACCACCCGACCCGGCACCGCCTTCGCCGTCATCGTCGTTGCCCGAGCCGCCACTACCGCCACCATCACCGTCGTCGCCGCCCTTGCCGCTGTCGCCCGAGCCGGAGCCGTCATCACCACTGTCGTCGCCGTCACTGCCGCCTGCGCCATCACCGTCGCCGTCGTCACCGTTACCGGAGCCCCCACTGCCTGCGCCGCCGTCTCCATCGTCATCCTTGCCCGACCCACCGCCGCCGCTGCCTTCACCATCACCGTCTCCCTTGCCGCTGCCACCCGAGCCGGAACCATCATCGCCACCGTCGTCGCCGTCACTGCCACCTGCGCCATCGCCACTGCCGTCATCGCCGCTACCCGAGCCACCGCTACCGGCACCGCCACCATCGTCGTCGCCGCCACCACTGCCGCCACCAGAGCCGCTGCCATCACCATCGCCGTCGCCACTGCCGCCTGAGCCCGAACCGTCGTCGCCGCCGCTATCGCCATCGCTGCCGCCCGCGCCATCACCGGAGCCGTCGTCACCACTGCCCGATCCGCCGCTACCGGCACCGCCGTCGCCATCGCCATCATCGCCGCCGCTACCGCCGCCGGAGCCACTTCCGTCGCCATCGCCGCTACCGGAGCCACCACTGCCGCTGCCGTTGCTGCCATCGCCATCATTACCGGAGCCACTGCCACCGGCGCCACCGCCGTCTCCACCGTCGTCGTCACCACTGCCACTACCCGCACTGCCGCCGCCGTCCGTATCGCCACCCGAGCCGCTGCCCGAGCCACCGCTACCATTACCGCTGCCGCCATTACCACTGCCGGAACCGCCGCCACCTGCGCCGGCACCATCACCATCGCCATCGTCGCCGCTACCGGAGCCGGCTCCGCCACTACCGTTGCCGCCAGCGCCGCCCGAGCCCCCACTGCCGCTACCGCCTGAGCCGCTGCCATCACCCCCGCTGGAGCCGGAGCCGGAACCGCCGCTACCCGTGCCTGCGCCGCTGCCGGCGCCACCCGAGCCACCGCCGCTGGCTGTGCCGCCACCGGTGCCATCGGAACCGCCACCGCTGCCGCCACCACTACCACTGCCTGAGCCGCTACCCGAGCCGCTGCCGCCGGAGCCTGCACCGGCACCACCGCCATCGTCGTCTCCGCCGCCACCGCCAGAACCGCTGCCTGCGCCGCCGCCACCGCCGCTGCCCGAACCGCTACCCGAGCCGCTGCCACCGCCAGAGCCCGATCCACCACCTGAGCCGGAGCCGGACCCGGAGCCGCTACCTGAGCCACCGCCGCCGCCCGAGCCGCTGCCTGATCCTGATCCACTACCCGAGCCGGAGCCACTGCCGCCGCCACCGCTGCCGGAACCACCTCCTCCGCCACCGCCCGAGCCACCGCCCGAGCCGCTGCCTGAACCGCCGCCGCCGGTACCACCGGAACCACCACCAGTGCCGCCGGTGCCATTTCCGCTACCGGTCGAACCACCACCCGAGCCGCTGCCAGGCCCGGCTGTTGGGCCTGTGCTGCCGCCGCTGCCACCGCCACCGGTACCACTACCGTCGCCGGTGTCGCCACCGTCCGGGGTGCTGTCTGGCTCGGGATTGGTGGCCCCACAGCTGGCAACCCCGGCGTTGCAACCGGTCCAGGTGGCACCCCGCTGGCCACTATTGCCCTTGTAGGCAATGGTGGGGGGGGTGTTGTGGACAACGATGCTCTTGGGTGTGTCGAGTTCCAGGGTACGGGTGCCCAGGTTGAAACCACTGCCATCGGCGACGTGGATATCGGTATAGACCGGGTTGTACTTGGTGGGCGAACTGCCAAAGGGCATATCTGGCGTGCCGCTGATGATGATGGTGCCCTTGGCATTGAACTTGTTCAGCAGATCGGCCTTGTACTCGGTTTCGTTGCCATAGGCGGCGCTGGCTGGGCGGTTGCCCACCCAGATGGTCTGGTCCCCCAGGTTGCGCAACACGATCTTGACGTTATCGGCACTAATGTACTGGCTGCTGTCGCCATTCATGACCAGGGTGTCGGAGATCAGATGTATCTGGTCGCCAAAGGTCTCGAAGCCGTTGACCAGCAGGTTGCGCCCCAGCAGGCGCAGGTTGTAGAGGCGACCTATCTGGTCGACCTGGATATCGCCGCTGGTCTGGGCGGAGATGCTGCGATAGGAAAGATTGGCCTTGCCGTTGTCGCCTATGCGGATAAAGCCGCTGTAAGCCCCAATTTGGCCGGCTGCGATCGGATCGGTCAGCGCATAGGGGCGGGCGCCAAAGTAGAAAGTGGAGGTCAGGTTGGTGAACTTGAGCAGGGTTTCCCAGGTATAGGTGGTATCAGTGGTGACCCCTGCAACATAAGGGTTGGAAGGATCGTCTGCCCTGACCCGGATGGTGCGGCTCAAACCAAAGGGCTGAAGGATGATACGGGCGCCATTCTTGGTGGCGGCATCCAGTACGACGTCCATATTGTTGGCGCGCAGGAACAGCGTGTCACCATTGCTGTTGAGCTTGATGATGCGCAGGTCGTCGCCGGTGGTCAGGTAGAAGTTGCCGACGGGCTTGTTGACGGCATCCAGTGAAACCTCGGTCGTGGTGGTGGTGCCCCCACTGGCGCTGCTGGTACCGCCTGCGCCTGGCGAGCCGGGTACGGTACTGCTGCTGTTCGAGCTGGTGCCAGTGGGTACCTTCAGGTCGATGGCATCACTGACGGCGCCGATGGCAGCGGCGGCCAGCAGGCCGGTATAGCTGCTATTGTCGACTATGGTGTCCTTGCCACCGCCGGCCACCAGGGTTTCGACCTCGCTCTTGATATTGAAGGTGCCCTGGCCAACCTCGCCCAAGAGCCCCAGCGAGTTGCCATAGATCATGGCACCGTTGATGGTACGCGCCAGGAAGTCTCCACCTATGCCTATGGTGACCGAGCCACGCTGTTTGGTAGTGACGACATTGCTGGTATCGGTCCAGGTGCCGGGTGTTGTGATGTTCTGGCTGATGTTGAGGTTGCCGCCGATGGAGAGCGAGACGTTGTTGGTGTTGTAGGTAGGCGGCTTGGGTGGCGTGGTGGTGCTATCTGCTGGCGCGACGATGGTATTGGAGGTGGTACGTATGCCATTGACGCCACCCACCGAGCCGATGGTGACGGTATTGCCCGTGCGTGGCGCGCCGGTATAGAAGAACGAACCATTGAGCGAAGCCGCCAGGACATCAATCTGGTTGTTGGCGTTGCTGAGGCTGACGGTATTGACCTTGCTGCTGTTGCCCTGGTCTTTCACCACCAGCGAGCCGGCGACGATGGAGCCGGCTGTTTCACCGGCAACATTGCGCTGCAGTACCCCGCCTTGGTCCAGCTCCAGTGTCAGTTGCCCGCCTCCGAGGTTGACGTTGTTGTCTATCTTCAGGCTGGCCGGGTTGGCGGCATCGCCAAATGGCTTGCTGTAATCGGGCGTGGCAGTGGGTGAACCGGTGCGCAGGCTGAGGTTGCCCCCCTGCGTGGATATCCCTATGACCCAGTTCCAGACGTTGCCTACCGCCAGCTCGTCCTTGTCTCGGAAGGTGATGGAACCGTTGCTGGTGTCGGCTGCCAATACATTCACGTCATTACCGGCAGAAGCCAGATTGAAATTGCCGCTGCCTTTCAGCATCAGGCCATCGGCTATGATGCTGCCGCCAGACTGATTGAGCCCTGCATTGGCACCCGCCAGGAAAAAGCCGGTGCCCGAGCCCAGGTTGACATCCTGGGCAAAGGTGATGCCATTGTTGTTGTAGACCTGTAGCGAGCCATTGCCGCTGGTGTAGCCGTTCACCCCGGCCACCGAACCCAAGCTGATGGCCGAGTTGCCCGAGTACTGCACACTGCCGCCAGTCAGGCTGGCGGCCAGGGTGCCGATCTGGTTGGTTGAGGTATAGAAGCCAGAGCCACCATAGCTCAGTAGCCGGAAATAGCCGCTACCCTTGAGCAGCAGGCCGCTGGCAAACAGGCCGGTGCTGGTCGTGGTCTGCAGGGCGCCGTTGGCCATGTCTAGAGTGATGCTGCCCGATCCAGCGCGGATGTCATGACCCAGCGAGGCCGAAGCAGATGACTTGAGGGTGATGTTGCCGTTGCCGGAGTTCAGCTTGCCGATATTGAGCGCGCCGCTGCCCAGTGCCTGCAGCGTAATGCTGCCGCCTGCTGTGCGTATCTCGTCGTTGACGTCTTCGTAGCGTATGCCGCCCGACTGGGTAGAGGTGATGCGCAGGCTGCCGGCACTGGTCTGCTTCATATTGAGCAGGTTGTCGGTCAAATCCTTCAGCAGAATCTCGCCGGTGGCCTCGATGACCACATTGGTGTTGGCAGTCAGGCCTTCCAGCGTCTGTTCGGCCAGCGTGTTGGGATTGGTATCGGGGTCGGCGGCAAACAGGGTGCCGTCAGCCACGCTGCCGGCCTGGTCGCCGGTTGCGGCTGCGCCATTGGTAATGGTCAGGCTGCTTGGGTCCAGCAATAGTGCGCCGGTGTTGCCGTTGGCTGCGCTGGTATTGACCGTGCCATTGAAGGCCAGCTTGTCCTTGCCGGAGACCTCGACCGCGCCACCATTACCCGCCAGCGCGCCCCCCTGGGCGCTGATATGGCCAGCAAAGCGGGTATCACCATCGGCCCATACCACCACCTTGCCACCGTTGCCCTGCTGGGTCGCATCGGCAAGCAGTTGTGCGCCTGCCTGCACCAGCGTCCGTTGTGCGTTGGTAACCGTGCCCTTGCCCTGCCAGTCGCCGCCTACCAGTATCTGGCCACCGCCGTGCTGGCCGCTGGCATCAAGCCGGGCGGTATCGGTCAAGGCAACCTGCTGGCCCAATACGGCAATCCGGCCGCCAACGTCGGCACTACCGCTGGCAGCAACCGTACCGGTCAGTACCGTGGTGGCATCCGATTCCAGCCTGACCTGGCCACCGCTGGCGCCGCTGACATCCAGCTGGCCACTCATGCTCACATTGCCGCCGGTGCCAAGCAGTTCTATCTCGCCATCCTGCCCGGCAACGCCTTGCGCCCGTATCAGTCCAGCCTGGTTCACCGCACTGCCTGCCAGGGAACGTGCCGTGCGTGCCGCCATGATGACGCGCCCACCATCGGCCAGTATCTGGCCTGAGTTGGCTGCACCAGCCAGCTCACCCAGCGCCTCCTGGCTGAGTGCGTAGCTGATCAGGCCGTCGCCAGCCAGGTCCAGCTGCAGTGCGTGGCCCGCACCCATGAACACACTGCCCAGACGTGCCTCGATCAGGCCCCGGTTGATGACCCGGTCGCCTGCCAGGGCGATAAAGCCACCGTCGGCTGCCCGCAGGCTGCCATCGTTGATGACGGTGGCGGCGTTGCCCTTGCCGTGGAAGGTATAGCGCCCAGCCAGGAAATCCTCATTGCGGATGTCCATGGTGGTGGCCAGCAGGCCACCCACATCTACCCGCGCGCCGGCGCCAAAGTACACGCCGTTGGGATTGACCAGGAATATGCGTCCGTTGGCCTGCAGCTGGCCCAGTATCTGGGAGGGATCATTGCCTATGACACGATTGAGCATGACCGACTGGTTTCCGGGCTGCAGGAAACGCATCAACTGGTCGGCGCTGATGCTGAAACTGCCCCAATTGACGATGGCACGATCACTGGCCTGGGTGACCACCGACCCATTCGGGCTGAAAGTCACATCGCCAGAGACAACGGTGGGTGTGGAGGGCAGTTCGGCCCGAACGGACAGTGCCGCCAGGCAAGCCAGTGCAAGCAGGGTGGGCCGGAAGGGCAGGGCTCGTATAGGCATGATCAGAAGCTCGCACTCAGGTTGAACCACAGGCGGCCTTGCTTGCCGTCGTCAGCCCGATAGTTGTTCATTGCGGCGTGGGCATATTCCACTTTAACCGTGCTATTGCTGGTGGGGTACACCGTCAGTCCGACACCTACTGCACCCAGCTCGTCGCTGCCATTGCGAAAGCCACGCTGCTTGTAGATGACCCGGCCGTAATCGACGAACACGCTGGCCTGTGCAGCACGACCCAGTATGGCGATCTGGCGCCTGGCTTCCAGCGTCAGGGCTTCGCCACTGTCGCCCCGCATTTCGGATGGTCTATAGGCCCGTACGCTATCCGGGCCACCAATATCAAACTTGTCGCTATCTGGCAGGGTATTGCGGCTGTAGACCCACTGGGCTTTGACGAATACATCCCATTGCTTGCTCAGCGCCGCCGTGGCATCGGCATACGCTTCCAACCGCAGGCGCTCGGCATTCTGCTGCCCAGGTGTGGGAGGGACGATGACCAGTGGGGGATCGTTGGGATTGACGGGGGGGATGGTGACGCCTGGGTCAGCTGGTTCATAGCGACGACCATTGCTGGAGGCGGTCAGGCGCCAATTCCAGGCGGTGCCATCCTGGTCGAACCAGCGTTCCCGCCAGGTCAGGCTGGCCAGGGCCAGGTATTTGCGCGAGACGGTGACACCCAGTGCATTCTGCTGCAGTTCGCGGTAGTTGTAGCCCAGGCCCAGGCTGCGATCCCGCTCGCGCGAGCGTAGCAGGGGATAGCTGTAGAGCAGCTCTGAGGTCTCGACCTCGCCCTGCAGCGCCAGGGGCGCCAGGGCACCGCCTACGTCATAGTTCACCCGGGAGTGATTCAGACTGAGGCGTGCGCCTTGATCGCCTATGGGCAGGCTGTAAGACAGCTTGCCGTACTTGAGCAGATCGGGTTCGCTGAGTATGGCACGCAGGCTGAGCTGATCGCCATAACCCAATGGATTGTTGAAGTTGGCTGTCATGTCCAGCCGGGTCTGGCCGATTTCCTTGCGGGCGGCATTGCTGAGGGCAGCGTCGAAGCTGAAACGCTTTTCCTCCACCTGTATCAGCAGGTCGCTGCTACCGTACTGCTTGCCAGGCACCAAGGTGGCGCGGGCACGCAGTCCTGGCTGGTCGTTCAGCAGCAGCAGCTTGTTTTCCAGCGGGGCCTGGGCAATGGCTTGGCCTGGCGGCA
The DNA here is from genome assembly GCF_036961565.1 of Chitinimonas sp. JJ19. Lineage (NCBI taxonomy): Bacteria > Pseudomonadati > Pseudomonadota > Betaproteobacteria > Neisseriales > Chitinibacteraceae > Chitinimonas > Chitinimonas sp. JJ19. The sequence continues at coordinate 64,788 of NZ_JBAMDD010000009.1, read as the reverse complement.
GTTCGCCACCGAATTCCAGCAGGAACTGCGCACCGTAGCTGCTATTGCCGGCGACCTTGACTTCCCCCAGCACCCCTTCGACCACGTCTATGCGTACCAGACCATCGGTTACCCGCTGGGCCGGCACCAGTGCGCGTGCCAGCGGGTAGCCCGCCTGCTGGTAGTGCTCGCTGACAGCGTCGGCGGCGCGGCCCAGATCGTAAAGATTGAGTTCACGGTCCAGAAAACGCTCTACCACACGCTTCAGACGGAATTCCGATATCACCTTGTTGCCACGAAAATCGAAACCATTGACGCGAAAGCGTCGGCCCTTGGGGTCGTGCTCGCTGGCACCGTCATCACGCCGGAACAGTACCTCGGCCGGTGGCCTGGGGGCGGCTTCCGGCCGCTTGAGCGAACGTTCCACGCTACCAGGCGATGGCAGGGCAACGGGATCTGCCGCCAGGGCGGGAATACTGGCAAGCAGGACGATGCTGGGCAGGTGTCGTGGGTTCAAGATGGCGGCTATCCAGAAAGCAGGTTCAACGTAGCATGATAGGCGACAGCGCCGCCTGGCTCGTGGTGAATCGTACCCGGCAGACGCGTTTCAACTCGCCCGCGACACTGAGTACACCTCGATGGCCTCGCGCCGCCCTTTGAGCTTGTGCTGCCCCATACCCTCAACCTGCGCCTCGGGTCGGTAGCGTATGCCTTCAAAGGTGCTGGGATTGATCAGGATGTCGCGGCGCAGCTCCTTGGTCAGCGCTTCCAGTCGTGCTGCCACATTTACGGCATCGCCGATCACCGTATAGAGGAAGCGATCCATAGAGCCGACCTGGCCGGCGATCACCTCGCCGGTGCTGATGCCTATGCCGCTCTCCAGGCGTATTTCACCGCGCATCTCGCGCAGGTCATTGAGCTTGCCCAGGCGGTCACGCATGTCAAAGGCGGCGGCAACAGCCGCCCATTCGCGGCCCGGTGCTGCGATCGGGGCACCGAAGATCACCACGATGGCATCGCCTATGAAGTTGTTGATGTAGCCCCCCCAGGGCTTGACTGCTTCTGCCATCTCCGACAGGTATTCATTGAGGAAGCTGACCACCTGCTCGGGTGTCATCTGTTCCGATAGCGTGGAGAAGTCGCGGATGTCAGAGAACAGCACGGTGACCTTGAGGCTCTCGCCACCCAGCTTGACCTCGCCGGACAACAGTTTCTCCCGTACTTCGGGCGACACCACACGGCCAAAGATATCGCGCTCCCGTTCCCGCTCCTGCACGCTCCGTACCATGTCGTTGAAGGTGTTGGCCAGCGAGCCCATTTCATCCTGCCAGTAGGGCAAGGCCTTGGCCTGCTCGTAATCCCCCGCCCGCATGGCCTCTGCCGCATGGGCCAGGGAATGCACCGGGCGCATCAGCAGGCGGGACAGCCCGAACGCCGCCAGGATGCAGAGCGCGGCTATACCCAGCACGCCCAGGACCACATGCCAGGAGAGCCTGTTCAAGGGGGCGGCAAACACGGCCTGCGGCTCGTTCACGCCAACCACCCAGCGGTGGCGGGCTGGCGCATAGCCGGCAATTTCCGGCTGGCCGCTATAGGGCGAGAAATAGGCGACGCTGCCGGGCTGCGAAGCAGGTACCATGGCGCGTGCCAGATCGGTCAGGTTGAGCGATTCGATGCGGTCCAGCATGAACTGCCGCTCCTTGACGATACGCTGCTCCACGGGCGGCGGCAGCTTGGTCAGGCTGCGGTACAGCAACTTGTCGTCCGGGTGGTAAACCAGCATGCCTTCACGATTGGTCAGGAAGGCGTAGCGGCTGCTGCTGGAGCGGGCAGATTGCAAAATGCCGGTTACTGCCTCGCCGCGCAGCTTCAGTACGGCCACGCCGGCCGTCCTGCCCTCGGGGTTGGGTATGGGGGCGGAGAAGAACACGCCAGGCTGGCGGGTGACCGCGCCGACCTCGATATCCGAGATATAGAGACTGCCGCCTATGGCCTGTTTGAAATAATCGCGAAAGTGAAAATCCCGTCCCAGAAACTGGGGGTGGCTGGCGACGATGACGTTGCCCTTGTCATCGAGCACCATCAGCAACTCGATGTCGCTGTTGGAGTTGGCAATTTTGCCCAGCTCTGTTTCTACCGCCAGGCGGTTTGCCGGGTTAGCATCGACGATCAACTTGGTCACGGCCTCGTGCACGGCCATGTAAACCAGGAAGTGCTGGCTGTCGAGTATCAGTTGGTCCAGCCTGCCAGCGAGACTGGCCGCCAGTTGTTGCAGATTCCGATGTTCGGTTGCTTCCAGGCTGGCAAGGCTACCCTTGAGGGTATAGCTTGAAGCCACCAGCATGGGCAACAGGCTGAATAACAGCAGCAAGGCCGCCAGCTTGGCGGATATCGGCCAGGTGGTCGGGTGGAATGCGCGGGTGGGCGTCTTCATCTTCGCTTTCGGCGGGGGCGGACCGGCTGTGGGACCATCAGTTACGCATTACTCATTGAACCTTTTAGCGCATAAATGGCGGTTCTGCTGGCTGGCGTAGTCTAACGGCGCGAGCTATACATTATCGGGCTGTCTGGGAACATATACTCGAAGAAAGTGGTATCCCCATGAAACAACTCTTTGTGCGTACCTTCCCTGCACTGGCGGCAGAGTTGGGCGACAGCAATATAGACAGCCTGCTGGCGGCGTGCCGCCTGGTTGAGCTGGCGCCCGACCGCAAGCTGTTTCGTGACCGCATGCCGGTGGAGTCGCTCTATCTGATACTGGCGGGCGAGCTGTCGGTATCGCTGGAAGAAGGCGACAAGGCCTTCTCGCTCGGCACGGCGGGGCCGGGACAATGGCTGGGGGAGGTATCGGTGCTGTCCGGCAGCATGCTGGGTAGTGCGACGGTGACGACCTTGACACCGGTCAGTGCACTCAAGCTGCATTTTCAGGACTTTGACCGTTTGATACGCGACAACGACCATATAGCCAATGCCTTGTTGTCCGATTTGATCGGCCTGCTGGCTGCGCGCCTGCGCATCTCGGCGGCCGCCATCGGTAAGCTGGCGGGGAAATAAGATGGAACTGAAACCGTTTCTGCGTAACCTGCCGGCCTTTGAGGCCTACAACGATCAGTACACCGATGCCCTGGTAGCGGCCCTGGAGGTAGAAGACTGCCCGGATGGTTTTGTCTTTGTCCATCAAGGCGGATACGGCGGGGCCATGTTCATCATCCTGGAAGGCTCAGTCGGCATCATCCGCCGTGACAGGCCCAACGAGACCGACTACGACGTGCGAGACCTGCGTGAAGGCGAAATCTTTGGCCTGTTGTCGTTGGTGGACGATATGCCGGCGGCCGCGACCTGCGTAGCCCATGGCCCGGTCAAAATCGCTGCCCTGACGCAGGATGGCTTTCATAGCCTGTTTCAATCGGCCCCGCCCATCTGCCATCAGCTGCAATTCATGATCGCGGTGCAACTGGCGCGAGATTTGCAGGAGCAGAATGAGTTCCTGCGTCGGCATATGGTGCAGTGATCAGGCACGCTCAGTAGCTTCAACTACACTGGCGCCGCACCGACTATCTCGGCGTAGCGTAACAGCGCGAGCGGCGGGTAACGGTGTAGCTGGCGGGCGCTCTGGATGTTGACCAGATAGGTAAAGCGGGCGAGCGTGTCGAGTGGCAGCTCGCTCGCCTTGCGTTTACCGCTCAGTATCTGCTCGGCCTTGTAGCCGGCAAATTGCCCTGCCGCATAGTAGGGGCTGACCAGGCCCGCCAGGGCGCCGCCTTGGCGTACCGGCTCTTCAGTCGCTGCAAATACGGGCACGCCGGCGACCTGTGCCTGCGTCACAGCGGCAGCAGCATGGGCGATCAGAAAGGAATCTGAAGGTAGATAGAGCCAATCGGGCTTGTCTGCCAGCAACTCCGATAAGGTACTGGCAAGCCCTTGGACGGTGGGTTTGCCATCGCCATTGGTCTTGATGCCTTCGACCTTGACTGTGGCACCCGCCTGTTGCGCCAGCTTGGTCAGCCTGGCCGATGCCAGTACCGAATTCTTCTCGTTCTGGCTGTAAACAATGGCGATGCGCTTGGCCGTACCAAACCGCAGCAAGGCTTGCCATTGCGCCTCAGGTGGGGCCAGATGGCTAACTCCGGTGAGATTGCGCAGGCTGGAGCGGGTATCCGGCGCCAGGCCGGCACCAACCGGGTCAGCCACAATATTGAAGACGACGGGGATGTCAGAGATATGCCGGCTGGGGTCGCGCTGGGCAAAGCTGCCTACGGTCTCGGCCGTGACCGTCGTGCCGAATGTATAAATCAGGTCTGGCCTGAGTGCTTTGGCCTCGGCCACCATGGCGGGCAGCTTGGCCTTGTCGCTGCCGGCATCGCGGATGATGAAATCGACCGGCAACTGGCGCTGCAGGTAGTCCATGAAGCCACGCTCAGCTGCGGTCACGCCACGGTAAAGCAGCAGCATGACCTTATGCCGCCGATCTGCTGCCAAGGCGGGTAGCAGGGGTGCCAGGCCTAGGCTCAGGCCGGCTTGCAGCAAGCTGCGGCGCTTCATGGTCGGCCCTCCGCCAGTTCGGCATCATTACCATGCAACCACCAGAAGGCCAGGGTAAAGATGGTACTGGTCACCAAGGTCAGTATGCCTATGCCGTAGAAGGCACCCTTGAAGTCGTAGGTGGCAATCAGGGCGCCAGCGATAATGGGGCCCAGCACATTGCCCAGGCGCTCTATCAGTCGGAATATACCGGTTGCCGTAGCTTGGCCGACCTCTGCGACGGCGTCCTTGCAATAGTCCGAGATCAGCGCCAACTGGGGTGAAACACCGATGGCGTGGGCAACGCCCAGCAACAGGATGGCCAGCGCCACGCCTAAGGTGCCGTCCAGGAAATAGATCGCGAACATGGCAGAGGCTGCGGCAAAGCCGCCTATGCTGACAAACCATCGGTGTCGGCCCAGTTTGTCGGCCATCTGCGCGACCAGGGGCGAAAAGGCAATGATGGCAAGGCCATAGGCCATCATGACCCGGCCAACCGCAGACTGGCTGTTACCCAAGGCCTGCAGGTAGAGCGGGGCGGTGTAGTAGAGGAAGCCGGTGAGGGCCACCTTGGAGGGGATGGCGGCCAGCACCGTGATGACCAGGAAGGGCCGGTGCGCCAGCAGCAGCTTGATATCGTGCCAGCTGAGCGATTTGCGTACGGCAGCGCCCATGCGGCGACGCGCCAGGAAGCGGAGCACAAAGAGCGCCGCAGCCAGGCTCAAGCCGGCAGACAGCATGAAGGTGGGACGGTGGCCCAGGCGGTCGGCCAGGATGCCGCCTATGGCGGCGCCAGACAGGGAGCCGGCAAAGAAGGTGGCCAGGAACATGGCCATGCCCTTGGTGCGCCGCTCTGGTGGCGTATGGTTGGCGATATAGGTCTGGGCAGTCACAAAGACCAGGCCATAGCCGACGGCAGTGAGCGAACGCCATAGCACCAGATCGATCAAGGTCTGCGAGACGGCAGTGAGCAGCAGGCCCACGGTGGTAATGCCGGCACCAATGGCGAAGGCGCGGCGATAACCCAGCCTGTCGCACCATAGCCCCGCCCAGGGCATGGCCATGGCCCAGGCAAACATGAAGATGGAAATCGGTAGACCCAGCGCCACCTGGCGTGAAATGCCATAGGCTGGGGAATAAAAACCTTCGACATAGAGCGGAAAAAAGCTCAGCGACAAGGAGTCTGAGAAAATCAGCAGAAAAAACGGCCAGCGCACGAAATCGACGGCGCCCGAAAACAGGGTAGGGCGTTCTCCCTCGGCATGAAAGCGCAGGCCACTGGTACTGTGCTCGAAAGCATCGCCCAGCTTCACCCGCAGGGCAACGGCGCGTTGATTGAGGCTTTCGGTCAGGGCGTTGTAGCGGGCGTTGAGCCGACCTATGCCACCAAAGTAATCGCTGGGCAGGTAGCGCGAGAAATCACCCTGGCGCACTGCGCGCCAGCCCTCGGCCAGCGCGGCGGAGGGGGCCGCCACCATGGCAGCCATCACAAAGCGCATCAGCTCCAGCGCCGTCAGCACTGCAACGATCAGCACGGTAACCAAGTCAAAGAGCAGCTCTCGCAACTGCGCCTCTACCGTGGCAGCCTGCTGGCCCAGGTGTAGCGTGCCCAGTTGCCCCTGGCTGCCCATGATGGGGAGCGCAGTATCGAGCCAGGGGCCTATGGTGGCACTGTCACGGGCAGCACCCGTCCAGCGCTGCTTCAATGGCTCATGCTGGGGTAGGCCGCTGGCATAGAGCCGGCGCCCATGGCGATCGACCACCAGCAGGTAGCTGATGTCGGGATTGTCGCGCCTGACCTCGTCCAACAAGGTTTCCACGCCGACAAGCTGGTCAAAAGGCAATGCCAGCCTGTCTGCACGGCTGAGCAGCTGTGATACCGAATCGCCCACCACCAGCACGCTGCGGGCCATTTCGGGCTCGATAGCGGTGGCGAATGGTCGGGCCGCTAGCAAGGTAAGGGCCAGCGCGGCGGCAAACAAGAGTGCGGTGGCCAGGATGGCCAGGCGTTTTTGCAGGTGTTCGGTGCTCATTGCGCCGCCCCCGCCATTCTTTGCTCGGCTTGCTGCACCGCGGCGACAAAGGCTTGGGTTTCAGCGACCAGGGGGCGTTCATCGGGCGGGAGGGGGTGGCCATCCAGCACAGCCTCGGCAGCATCGAGCTCGGCCGCCAGGGCGCGGGTAAGCCACCAGGCTCCCAGCCATGCCAGCAGCGACGTCGCGAGCATCACGCCCAGCGCGCGCCACAACAACTGGGTAGCCATCGTGCTGGCCGCTGCGGCAACTTCGCGGTCATCGTAGACAATGACAACGGCACCGGCCTTGCCGCCAAAATTGTCGGCTATGGTCAGGCCGACCGCGGATTCGTGGTCTGCCCGCCAGTGCCAGATGCCATCGGGTGTACCAGCCTGTATACGCTCATGCCAGCTGGCGCGGCCCTCCTTGGCGGCTTGACCGGCGCCCAGTATGGGCTGGGCAGCGGTGTTCACCACGCCGGCGTAGCGTATGGCGGGCCAGGCCGATTGCAATTCCTTGAACAACAGGGGCAGCCTGGCGTTTTGCTCGGGCGTCAGGCCTAGCGATAGCCCTGCCTCCACCGTCTGTCGTATATCCTTGCCCAATACCAGATAGCGGGTCTCGTGCAGGCCCTGTACTGTCTTGCGAAAGTTGGCGTAGTTCAAGAATGACAGCAGGGCGACCACGAAGGCGATCACCAGCGCGAGCAGGCCACCTATGCGGAACCACAGCGGCAAACGTGAGGAAGGGCTTGGCGTCATGCGTATCCGCAGCGATAGTGTCTTCAGGAAGGATCTCGGTCGCGGTCATTGCGCTTCTTCTTGGGCAATGTCCACCACACGATCAGTACCAGCAATAGGCCGGCAATACCTGCTTCCAACAAGAACCATTCCATGATTTGCGCTTGTAATTCATGATCAAGCCACCATCATAGCGGGATACGCCCACCGCCAGAATGCCCTCGATGCAAGCACCTTCCTCCTCAACTACCGCTCTCAAGGCGGATACCCGCCAGCCGCGCAGCGACTGGCAGACACTTAGAACCTTATTCCCTTATTTGTGGCGCTACAAGGGGAGAGTGCTGCTGGCCTTGAGTTGCCTGGCAATAGCCAAGCTGGCCAATGTGTCTGTGCCACTGTTGCTGAAGAACATCGTCGATCAGCTTAGCCAGGGGGGCAATGCCATGCTGGCGGTGCCGGTGGCCATGATACTGGGCTATGGCCTGTTGCGTTTAGGCTCAACGGCGTTTGGCGAGCTGCGTGATGCGGTGTTCTCCAAGGTGGCACAAGGCGCCATACGGCAGGTGGCGCTGGAGACCTTCCAGCATCTGCACCGGCTTAGCCTGCGCTTTCACCTGAATCGTCAGACCGGCGGGGTCACCCGTGATATCGAGCGCGGCACGCGTGGTATCGGTTCGCTGTTGAGCTTCATGCTGTTCAACATCCTGCCCACGCTGCTGGAAATCGGCATGGTCACGGTCATTCTGATCACTTTGTACGATTGGCGTTTTGCGGCGGTGACCCTGGTGACCATTGCGGTCTATGCCGGCTTTACCATTGGGGTGACTGAATGGCGCACCAAGACCCGGCGTACCATGAATGAGCTGGATTCCAAGGCCAATATCAAGGCGGTGGATTCACTGCTCAACTACGAGACCGTGAAGTATTTCGGCAACGAGAAGTTCGAGTCCGGCCGCTACGATGAATCACTGCAGCGCTGGGAAAAGGCGGCCATACGCAACGAGGTCTCCATCGGCATACTCAATAGCGGCCAAAGCGGCATTATCGCGGTGGGCGTGACCGGCCTGGTCTGGCTGGCTGCCGATGGTGTGGCGCGTGGCACCATGACCTTGGGCGATCTGGTTGCCGTGAATGCCTTCCTGATACAGCTGTATGCCCCACTCAACTTCCTGGGTATGGCCTACCGCGAAATCAAGCAGTCGCTGACTGATATGGAGAAGATGTTCAGCCTGCTGCATGAAAACGCCGAAGTAAGTGATGCGCCCGATGCGATTGCGCTGGATACGCGAGAAGCCAGTGTACATTTTGAAGCAGTGAATTTTGGCTACGATGCCAAGCGGCAGATACTGCATGACGTGGATTTCACCATACCAGCAGGCCATACCGTGGCCGTGGTGGGTAGCTCAGGCGCGGGCAAGAGTACGCTATCGCGGCTGTTGTTCCGTTTTTATGATGTCAACCAAGGTGCCATACGCATCAATGGGCACGACCTGCGTGGCGTAACCCAGGCCAGCCTGCGCGCCATGGTGGGCATCGTGCCGCAGGATACGGTGCTGTTCAACGACACCATCTATTACAACATCGCCTATGGCCGACCGGGCGCCAGCCACGAGGAGATAGTCGAGGCTGCACGGTCTGCCCATATTCTCGAGTTCATTGAACGATTGCCAGAGGGGTGGGAAACCACCGTCGGTGAGCGTGGGCTCAAGCTATCCGGCGGCGAGAAGCAACGCGTCGCCATCGCCCGCACGCTGCTGAAGAACCCGCCCATCCTGATCTTCGATGAGGCGACCTCGGCGCTGGATTCCCGTACCGAGCGGGCGATACAGGCTGAGCTTGCCGCCATCTCGCTAAACCGCACTACGCTGGTGATCGCCCACCGGCTATCCACGGTGGTGGATGCCAACGAGATATTGGTGATGGAGCAGGGCCGCATCATAGAGCGTGGCAGCCACCGTGATCTCTTGGCCCAGAGCGGGGCCTATGCCCGCATGTGGGCCTTGCAGCAGAGCGAATCAGAACGCGAGCAGGAACAGGCTGCAGATGAATCGACACCGCTGGCGCTGGCTTCAGGACGGTGATGTCAGCTTGACCAGTAATTCGGCGGCGGCGAGTTTTTCATCTTGCGTGCCATGGGTCAGCACATGTTCCAGCAAGGCGGCGCCGGCTTCGCGCTCGCCAGCGCCTATCAGCAGCCGCGCCTGCTCCAGCGGAGAGTCGGGGTCGGGGCTGCCGTCCAGTGAGGGGACGTTGATCAGGTGGAGCGGTTCGGGGGGGCGAGTGTCGGCTTCAGCTTGGCCCAGCTCGAACACCAAGTCGGGCAAGGGTTGAGGCGCGGGTTCCGGTTTGGCTTGAGGTACGGTGCCGGGTGGGGCATCGGCATCCAGTACCTGGTTGAGCATGTCGGTAGCCGCTTCGCTGTTGGCGCTGAACAAGGCTTCTTCCGGTACCAGTTCGGCACCCATGATACGCACCTTGCTCCACAGCGCTTCGCTGGCAAAGCGCTGGCGAAACTGGCGTGCAAGCACCACAAATTTGTCGGCCAGCCTATGGCCATGCAGTATTTCTAGCAATTGCATCCAGTTCACCAGGCTGGTGGGATGGGCTGCAATGGCCTCTTCCAGCAAGCTGATTGCTTGCTCTAGCTGGCCATGTGCTGCCAGAACCGCCGCCTCGCTTGCGGTGCTGTTCAGGACAAAGACATCCATGTCGTGGCTAGCCCCACCACCTGGTGAATTTTCGTACTCTGAGGCCCGTCGGGCCGTCTGCATGCCTGGGCGAGCCGTTTCGTCGTCCAGGCCATCGCCAAAGTCAAAGTTGCGCTCGCCAGCGGTCTGATTGCGATCACTGGCAGGCATCTGCCTGCCAGCGCTACGGGAGGGCGGTTCGGTACCGTTGATGGCAGCGGCCAATCGTTCGGCTTCACCGCTGCTGGTGGGCTTGCGGCGTGACATCCACATCAGGCCCAAGGCCAGCAGGCCCGATAGCGACACCCCCAGCAGACCGGCACCCGCCAACTGACGCCACTCGCCCTTGCGTTGCTCAGCCAAAGCGGCGGCATGGGCCCGGTCACGCTCATCCAGTTCATCTACCAGCCAGGCCAGCCGCTTATCGAGCTTGTCTATGCGGTCCTGGGCTTCGCGCAACCGGGCTACTTGCTCGGCAGACTGCTCCAGTAACTCGTTCTCACGGGCCAGCATGGCGGTTTGTTCCGGAGTTTGGCCAGGAACAGGACGGGCGGGTGCGCCAGATATCACGAATCGGTCGTTGTTGACGGAGCTGGCCGTGGCCGCCGGCGTTGTTGATGGGGCAGGCACGGCCTGTTGGGCGGTAACCGCGAGGGTGGACAGTGCTTCTGGCAGCTTGAGCTGCATCCCAGCCGGCAAGGGCTTTTCGCCGTCGCGTGGTAGCTGGGGATTAAGCTTGCGCATGGCGGCGACCAAGGCTTTCTTCTCGGCCGGTTGGTCGGGGTATAGGCGCCGGACGATATTGAAGAAGGACTCTCCCGGTTGCACGGTCCAGGCGCCTTGCGCTTCCGCCAAGGGGTTCGCCTGTGCTTGCAGTGGCGGTGGTGGCTTGAAGTCGAAATCCGGAGGGAGGGCGGCCTCACCATTGGCCGGCAGATCGGGGTTCAGCGCACGGGCAGCGGCAATGAAGTAGCGCCTGGCATCAGGCTGCCTGGGATAGCGCTGGCGCGCCATGCCGTAGAGGCTGTTGGCCGGCGCCGCTGCGGTGGCCGCAGCAAACCTGGCTTGGCCTGCCAAGGGCAGGATGGCGGGGGGCGAGGTAGGTTGGATGGAAGACGGTGTGGATGGGGCGGGGCTGGGCGTGCTGGTCTCGCGTGGGGGAGGGTCCAGCAGCAAGGTGTAATCACGTTTTATCTGGGGGCCGGTACTGCAGCGCAAGCGCAGGCTCAGCCATACCAGTGGCTCATTGAGTGCGCCTGTGCTGGTGATGACTATCCAGCCACCACCTTGCCTATCGGGCACAAAATCCAGCAGGGTGCGGTGCGCAGGCCCGGCTTCGCCCCCTTCACGCAGGGCAGCATCGATGCAATCGAGGCCCACATGTTCTTCAGGCAGGGCCTGCACTCGAACACGGGCATCAAGCAATTGCCCCAGTTGCGAACCGAGCTGCAACTCACCCAGACTGGCTGCCTGCGCTGGCAAGGCCAAGAGCAGCGCCAGACACAGCCGGTTAGGCCGGGTTCGCACAAGCTTGGGCAACAATGCCTGCATGCAGATACTCCCGTTGAATCCGAGCAACTAGCAGTTTATGCGGCCGTGGCTAGGCGCCAGCAAGCCTGTCATTCCTGTATAGGCTATCGAACCCCATGTGTGTATAGCGGAGCTCTTTATATTCGGGGTTAGACATGCATATCGGCACAAACCAGGGAAAATACACACTTCGCAACAAGCACTTGCAATAAAACGAACGGTCGTGCTATAAATTGAAGCATACCTTACAGAGAAGTCAACTTACCACCATGTCTCGCACTGCCAACAAGGGCCACGCTACCCGAGAAGCCATACTCGACACCGGCATTGCGCTGGCGCGCGAGGTGGGGCTGGGTGCCTTGACCATAGGCGAGCTGGCAGAGCGGGTGGGTATGTCCAAGAGTGGGCTGTTTGCCCATTTTGGCGCCAAGGAGGAGTTGCAATTGGCCGTGCTGCGTGCGGCCCAGGCACGCTTTGACGAGAATGTCTCGCGCCAGGCTTTTCTGGCACCAAGGGGCTTGGCCAGGTTGCGCGAGCTGTACAAGCGCTGGTTAGGCTGGGCGGCGTCAAACCGCCAGCCAGGCGGTTGCCTGATGCTGGCGGCTGCCAGCGAGTTCGACGACCGGCCTGGCCCTGTCCGCGATTACCTTGCCCGGCAACAGGAAGGCTGGCTGGCTGGTTTGTCGCGCACTGTCGGTTTTGCGGTGGAGGCCGGCGAGTTGCCTGAGAACACTGATACCGAACAATTTGCGTTTGAGTTGTTTGGCCTGATTCTTTCTACCCACCATCACGTCCGGTTGCTGCAGGACGAACGCTACTTTGCGCTGGCCCAGGCTGGGTTAGAGCGGCTGATCAACGCCGCCCCCTTGCGCAAGGACTGAACCACCACCCTGAGTACGGAGCCCATCATGCACACTGCCAGCTTGTCTTTTAATAGCACGAACGTTCGTAACTTAATTGCCTTGGGGTCGCTGCGTACCGGGCTGAATACCCTATCGCGGCTGGCACCCAGGCTAGCCATGGCCTGGGCCGAGCGCTTGTTCCTGAGCCCACCCCGCCATGCTTGGCCTGCAGCCGAACAAGGCTGGCTGGCATTGGCAGAGCAAGGCGAGCTGCATACGGTGGGTTTGCCGGTGGCTGAGTGGGACGGCAAGCCCATGCGCACCTACCGATGGGGTGAGGCACGCAGGGGCAAGATTGCCCTGATGCATGGCTGGGGTGGCCGGGCTACTCAGCTGCATGCTTTTATTGCGCCACTGACGGCGGCTGGATATCAGGTGGTGGCCATTGACGCACCAGGCCACGGCGCCAGCCCAGGCAAACAGGCATCAGTGCTGCATTTTGCCCATGCCCTGGAGCGCTTGGTACGCAATGAAGGGGGCGTGGATGGTTTGATTGCGCACTCACTGGGTGGTGCTGCATCGGTATTCGCTTTGTCCAGCCAGCACCTGCCGGTAGGACGTGTGGCCCTGGTATCGCCCAGTGCCGACGTAGCCGCTTACGCACGCCACGTGGGTCGGCTACTCAAGCTGGATAACGACATATTGGCCGGCTTGCAGCATCGCATGGAAACCCGCCTGGGCATGCGCTGGCAGGACTTGAACGCCGTATCGCTGGCAAGCACATTGGTGCAACCCGCCTTGGTCGTGCATGACCAAGGCGACAGGGAAGTCCCCAGTAGTACCGGTAGTGCGCTGGCATCAGCCTGGCCGGGCGCCCGCCTGACGCTGACCAACGGGCTGGGACACAGGCGCATACTGCGTGATCAGGCCGTGGTCGATCAGGTTGTGGCATTCCTGGCGCACTGAGCGGCAATCAGGGCGCACCACCCGGTTCTACATACTTGTTCAACAACAGCGGTGTCTGCTTGTCCCGCAACTGGCCCACGCGCTGCCACAGCTGTTCAGCCAGTTGCGGGTGTTTGGCCATGAAGGCTTTGCCAAACATCAGGTAGTAGTCACGCGAGGTGATGGGGGGGCTCATCTTGACCACTCGCGTCTCCTGCCTGCGGGCCAGATAGCTGTCACCGCTGTCTTCCAGGGTGGCGTAGGCATCAATCCGGCCAGTCAGCAGCTTGGTCATATTTTGGGTGGTGGATTTGGCAGTGTCATCAATGGCGATGCCGAGCTTCTTGAGATCGTCACCCACTGAAAAGGTGTAGTTGATGCCGACAGGCATGCTGTTGCCGCTCAGCTTGCTGCCATCCCATGCCAGCCTGGCATCCGCACGCTGGTACAGCACGTAGTTGATGGTGGTGATACGACGACTGGCGTCGGGCTTGTCGCCACGCATGGGGTAATGACCAAAGGCCAGCCTGTCGTCCTTGAACGAGAAGATAAAGGCGCCGTCGATGAGTCCCGCACCCATATCCTGTAACAGCCTACGGGCCGGCATGCGGATGAACTCGACCTTGATGCCCAGGTCCTGCGCTGCCAGGTCGATCAGGTCCACCGCCAGACCAGGGGGTGCTGCCGGCCGCTCGCCGTTACCCATCTGATAAGGAAAGTTCTCGACATCGGAGTAGCCCAGCTTGAGTGTCGTCGCCAGGGCGGGCGCGCAAAGGCAAAGCATCATGGCGGCCGCAACACCGCCCAGTTTGTTCCTGATCATGGCGTCCACCCATTGGAGTTTGCCGGCTTGGCCGGTCTGTCGCTTTACTTTAGTCCAACTGGCGAGATAGGGCTCGATTGGCGACTGGGCGGCAACAGCGCCTCAGATGGCGCCTGCATTCTTCAGCAAGGCCGCTACGGTCATCTGCTGATCGCCCTCGGCGTTCGGGTGTATCGCATCGCTCTTGAGGGTGTCCAGAGTCAGGATACTTAGCACCATTGGTGGTAGCACGAAGTCCGGCTGCTTTCTCTTCGTTAGAGCGTGCAACCGGTGAGCCGGTTAACGTCGCGTTAGCCACCAGGCTCTCAGTTGTGATGCCTGCCACTATCTTTGCTTCTAAAGCTTTGTGTGCCGTACCACAAGCGACCACTCTTGGCGTTTGCGGTTCTCAGTAATGTGGTACTTTTCGTTCGGTGGTCGGTGGTCGCCTGTGGCTTGGGCAGTTGTAGCGTGAACGGTGATAATGGCTATGCGTTTGTCGCTTACTATACGGCAGATGCAATTTACGCCACGGCATTGGCGGACGACAGAAATTGTCCTGACAAAACAGAAATGGCACATCATGGAAACAGCGCAGCACAATACTTCTGTGCGATTTTGTCCGGACTGCGGACAAGATAACACCCGGCTGGCCCCTTCTGAATTCGGGAGCAATGACTGGCCAATCAAACAGTGCAGCGCATGTCATTTCGTCTATCTGGAAACTGTTCCTGTTTACGAGCGCCTGAGTGAAGAGTTTGCTTGGGAAAAGACGTCCGTGGCCGAAACCGAACGACGAGTTTCCGAAGAACCGATCAAGCAGTCGGTAAGCAAGGCGCTCAAAACAATTCGCCGGAGATGGCTTAAAAGAGACAAGCTCGGCACCCTCATTCGCCGGTACTTTCAAGCAGGCAAAGTGTTGGATGTTGGCTGCGCAGAAGGCGGTATTTTAAAGAATCTAGATTCGATCTATATCCCTCACGGCATCGAAATCTCAAAGGCGCTTGCCGCCCAAGCGAATAGTGCGGCGGCATCTCGCGGCGGTTATGTAGTGCATAACAACGCACTTTCCGGCTTGGCAGAATTTCAGGAGATGAACTTCACCGGCATTGTCATGAGTGCATTTCTTGAACATGAATGCGAACCCAGGGGGCTGTTGTCTGAGGCCTTTCGCAGCCTCAAGGCAGGTGGTCATTGCATCATAAAGGTTCCAAATTTCGCTTCGTTGAATAGAGTGGCACGAGGCAAGAAGTGGTGCGGTTTTCGATTGCCTGACCATGTCAATTATTTCACTCCCGCGAACTTGGCTGCAATGTGTGTGGGAGTCGGTTTTCGTGTCGAGAAATTCAGCATTTCGGATCGCCTGCCGACGAGCGATAATATGTGGATTGTCATTCAAAAGCCGCTGTAAACATTGCTATGCTGACCAGGTTCTGCGAAGACATTTGAGTGCTGTGCTTCATTCTTTCTGCACACACAGGTCGATCAGTGGATTTAGTCTTGCCCGTGCGCTAGCCTGGCATTCAAGCGGAGCTGCGCAAAAAACTGCGCAGCCCGTTTAATAAGCCGTTGAAAAACAATTTCGGCTCCGATCGAAGCTTAGAGAAATACGCAGAATCATGTTTGTTGCCTAAAAACCAAGCAGAGTCTGTCTAAGGTTTGAGAAAGCCAGATCTCTGATGGGGCGCATTTAGTCAATTCTTCCAGTCAAAAAAATAGTTTTTCAACGGCCTGTTAGTCGTGTAAGGCGATGGGGGCCTCAGATGGCGCCTGCATCCTTCAACAAGGCCGCCACGGCCTCGGCCATCTGCTGATAGCCCTCGGCATTTGGGTGTATCGCGTCACTCTTGAGGGCACCTTGGGTCAGAATAGCTTCCAGTGCCTCGGCTTCAAGTGGCACGCTGTACTCCTTGGCCAACTCGGCATAAAAGTCTGGCACATCCACCCCGAAACCAGGCTTGGGTGTGGCGATCAGCACCACAGGCAGTTTGCGGCTACGGGCTTCATCCAGCATTTTGCGCAGGTTACCTACCGTCTCAGCTTCGTCCAGTCGCCTTAGGAAATCATTGCCGCCCAGGCACAGTATCACCAGGCCTGGCTGGGTTTCGTCCAGCACCGTGGCAAAGCGGGCCACGCCATCGGCCGTGGTGTTGCCGGGTATGCCGGCATTTTCCACCTTGCGGCCTATCAGCCCAGCCAGGACGGCAGGGTAGCTGGTTTCTGGTGTGGCGCCGGTGCCAAAGGTGAGGCTGTCACCGAAGGCCAGTACCGTAGCGGTGCTGGGTAGGCGAGGAAGTTCGGCTTGCCTGCCACAACTGATCAGCAGGGCGAGCAACAGCAAGGTGGCAAGGCGGGTAATGAAGGTCATGGTGGGCTCCTTGCTCGTCATGTTAGAACCTGTTGTCTGCGCTGTCTCTACCCCTGAAATCATGCATGGAAGGCTCGGTAGGCCTGCGCATCGTTTACAATCCGCCGACCCCATCACTTGCCCACTGCCTGTGCGCCTTACCCACGTCAAACTTGCCGGTTTCAAGAGCTTTGTCGACCCCACCGCGATACCGGTGCCGGGCCAGCTCGTAGCCGTGGTTGGCCCCAATGGCTGCGGCAAGTCCAATGTAATCGATGCCGTGCGCTGGGTGCTGGGTGAGTCCTCGGCCAAGCAACTGCGCGGCGAGTCCATGCAGGATGTGATTTTCAATGGCTCGACCAGCCGCAAGCCGGTCAGCCGTGCCTCGGTCGAACTGGTGTTCGACAACACCGAGGGCAGGGCGGCGGGGGCCTGGTCGCAGTACGCCGAGATCAGCATCAAACGGGTGCTGACACGGCAGGGCGAATCGTCTTACCACATCAACAATATCCAGTGCCGGCGCAAGGACATTGCCGACCTGTTCCTGGGTACGGGCGTAGGGACACGCGGCTATGCGGTGATCGAGCAGGGCATGATCTCGCGCATTATCGAAGCCAGGCCCGAGGAGCTGCGTGCGTTTCTGGAAGAAGCGGCCGGGGTTTCCAAGTACAAGGAGCGGCGCAAGGAGACGGAAAGCCGCATTGCCGATACGCGCGAAAACCTGTCACGGGTGGACGACATAAGGCAGGAACTGGCTGGACAACTGGAAAAACTGGAAACCCAGGCTGGCGTCGCTGCCCAATACAACCATTATCGTCACCGGCTGACCGAGCGGCAGAATCTGCTCGCCTTGCAGCGTAAGCTCGATGCTGAGCGCGACGAGGCACGTTGCCGCAGTGAAATAGCGGCCGCGCAGACGGCGTTGGAATTGCAGACCGGCAGGCTGCGCGATACCGAAGCGGCGATCGAGTTGCTGCGCGAGGCGCACTACGATGCCAACGACCGCGTCAGCGAGGCGCAAACCATACTGGCAGACGCCAGTGCCACGGTGGCGCGAATGGAACAAAAGCTGCTGCATCTGCGTGAAACCCGGCAGCGCCTGACCCAGCAACAGAACCAAGCCAAACAACGGCTGGATGAATTGGGCCGGCAAGCGCAGGGGCTGGAGGCCGAGCGCGAGGAGTGGCGGTTCAAGCGCGACGAAGCCGCCATGGCGCAGGAAGACGTGCAGCTCAACCTGCTGGCCGAGCAAGAGGCACTGCCCAGGCTGGAAGAAGCCTACAAGACCCACGAAACCGAACTGGCCGAGGCGCAGCTCGCCTATTCACATGCGCGCCAGACCAAGCAGCTGGCTGAGCAGCAACTACAACACCTGGACCGTAGCCTGGCCCAATTGCAGCAAAGACGAGACAGGCAGGAAGGCGAGCTGCGCAACCTGCCCGAACCCGATACCGAGCTGCTGGCCGAGAAACGCATGGTGCTGGAAGAGCTGGGTCTGAGCCTGGAGGATGCACAGGCCCGCCTGTTTGAGCTGGATACAAACCTGCACGCTGCCGAGGAGGCACGTGGCAGTCACCGCCGCGAAGTGGAGCGCCTGCGCACCGAGCGGGCGGAACTGAGTGCCCGCCATGATGCCCTGGCCAAGCTGCAAGCGCAGGCTGGTGCGGACAAGGCGCTGGATGGCTGGCTGGCAAAGCTGGGGCTGGCCGATGCGCCCAGGGTGTTCCGCCATCTCAAGATCAGCCCAGGCTGGGAGCTGGCAGTAGAGGCTGCATTGCGCGAGCGTATGAATGCGGTGGTCAAGGCGGGTGTCAGCATGGCGGACCGGGCGCCGGCGCGGCTGAGCTGGGTGGAGCCGGCCAGTACGACGCCAAGCATGCCGGGCACGTTGACTGGCGCCAACCCCTTGCTGAATCACGTCAGTACCGATCTGGCGGGGCTGCAGCCTGCGCTGGCCGACTGGCTGGCGCAGGTATGGTGCGTGGCCAGTGATGCCGACCTGGCAACAATGCAGGCGCAACTGCCGCCAGGTGGCCTGCTGATCGCGCCATCCGGCCATGCTGCCAGCCGCCATGCGATTCATTTCTACGCCCCGGACAACGCCCTGGCTGGCATGCTGCAGCGTGAGCGGGAGCTGGCCGAACTGGCAGGCAAGCTGACACTGGCGGGCCCAGCACTGGAGGCTGAGACAACGGCCTTGCACGCCGCCGAGCAAAAGCTGGGCGAGCTACACGGCGAGCTCAAGCACGCCCGGACCAAGCTTGACGCGCTACGCCAGCAGCGGGGCGAACGACAGGTCGAGGTAGCACGGCTTAGCCAGGCGGCAGAGCAGGCACAGAGCCGCCGGGCCGCTCTGCAAGCCGAAATCGCCGAGATAGGTGAAGAAGCGGCCGAACTGGCGTTGGAGCGCGAGGAAGTCAAACTGGAAGCAGAAACAGCCGCCAGCGAGTTGCCAGAGCATGAGCGGTCTGTGGAGCGCAGCAAGCTGGCCAGGGTGGAATCCGAAACCGCGCTGGATATACAACGCGGCCGACTGCGCCAGGCCGAGCGCCAGGCACAGGAAACCGGCTTTGCCCGGCAATCGTCAGAAGCCCGGCTGGGCGAGCTGGAGCGCCGCCATGGCGACCTGGCGCAGCAGATGGAAGAAGCCAGGCTAAGGCTGGAGGAAGCCAGCTTTGATCTGGAAGGCATAGACGAAGGCGAGTTTGATATCGGCTTTCAGGAGGCTGTCAACCAGCGAGCCGACAAGGAACGGACGCTGGCTGGCCTGCGCGACGCCGCCAATGCTGCTACCAATGCGCTCAAGGAGAAAGAGCTGGAAAAGCACCAGGTGGAGCAAGGCTTTGACCCGCTGCGCGACAAGGTGGGCGAGCTGCGGCTGAAGGAGCAGGAGGCGCGGCTGGCGCTGGAGCGCTTTACCCAGGAGCTGGACGAGGCGGGTGCGGATGTGGCGGCCTTGCTACCCCTGATTGGCGATGGGCTCAAGATCAATGCCCTGGTCAGCGAAATCGGCAAGCTGACGCAGGCCATCAGCGCCCTGGGCAATGTCAACCTGGCAGCACTGGACGAGCTGAACGCCGCACGTGAGCGCAAGACCTATCTGGATAGCCAGGCGGCCGACCTGATAGAGGCCATGGAGACGCTGGAATCGGCCATACGCAAGATAGACCGCGAAACCCGGACCATGCTGCAAACCACCTACGACACGGTGAACAGCAATCTGCAGGAGCTATTTCCCCTGCTGTTCGGTGGCGGCCATGCCGAGCTGATACTGACGGGCGACGAGATACTGGATGCCGGCATCCAGATCATGGCGCAACCGCCCGGCAAGAAGAACGCCACCATACACCTGCTATCGGGCGGCGAAAAAGCACTGACGGCCCTCTCGTTGGTATTTTCGCTGTTCCGCCTCAATCCCGCGCCGTTCTGCCTGCTGGACGAGGTGGATGCCCCACTGGACGATGCCAACACCGGCCGTTTCTGCCAGATGGTGAAGCGCATGGCCGAGAAAACTCAGTTCCTCTATATCAGCCATAACAAGATCACCATGGAAATGGCCGATCAACTGGTGGGCATCACCATGCAGGAGCAGGGGGTGAGCCGGGTGGTGGCGGTGGATATCCAACAGGCGTTGGAGATGGCGACGCCTTAGAGCCTGTTCAACGTCTTTTCGCTGCGTCGCTGATCTGGAAAAAGGCCAGGCACAAGGCGTGGTGCGCAGGCAATAACCAGTTATTGCCAAGCGCCACAACGCAGTGAATGGCCGTTTTCCAGCTCAGCCCTACGGGTTCGCAGCCTTGCCGGCGAAGGGCGGCGTTGCAAGCCGCTGACGGTACCGGTACCGGAACCCGTACCGCTGCGCGGCTTGCGCCTTGCCCTTCATCCGGCAAGGTTGCGAACGACGCGGCGAAAAGAATTTGAACAGGCTCTTCGTGGCGCTTAAAGGCCTTTGGGCGGCGGGTTTCCGCCGGTAAGCCGTTGAATGTACATGTGATGCACCCAGGTGTTTTTTTGTTACGTTCACCCTAGGCCGACTACACTGGTAGTCCGATGGGAGCGCATCGTGCCTGGCATTCGATACCTTGTACTGTTTTGCCTCTGGCCTGCCTATGCGCAGGCAAGCGGCCTGCTGCTGACCACCGAGGATTCACCCCCCGCGCAGATGATGCGTGAAGGGGTTCTGGCCGGACGCTCGGTCGACAAGGTGCGCGAGATCATGCGGCGTACCGGCACCCAGTACGATATGCAACTGCTGCCGTGGGCCAGGGCCTACGAATTGGCCCTGCGGCAGGGTGCGCAGGCCTGCGTGTTCAGCACCACCCGCAATGTGCAGCGCGAAGGGCAGTTCAAATGGGTAGGCCCGCTCACCAAGAGCGACTGGGTGCTGTTTGGCCAGTCAGGCCGGGATTACGGTATCAAGAGCCTGGCGGATGTGCGCCGATATGTGGTGGGAACCTATAACGCCGACGTGCGCGATGCCTGGCTGAAGGAACGCGGCTTTCGGGTCGATACCGCCCCGCAGGAC
This sequence comes from Chitinimonas sp. JJ19, assembly GCF_036961565.1. NCBI lineage: Bacteria > Pseudomonadati > Pseudomonadota > Betaproteobacteria > Neisseriales > Chitinibacteraceae > Chitinimonas > Chitinimonas sp. JJ19. The sequence continues at coordinate 43,855 of NZ_JBAMDD010000009.1, read as the reverse complement.
GAAATGAACCCGCGCAAGCTGATGGCCGGACGCATAGACCTGTGGGCCAATGATGCGGACGTGGGCCGCATATTGTTGCAAAACCAGGGCCTGGAGGCCGAGATCAAACCGGTATTCACTTTCCACAGCCTGGGGCTATATCTGGCCTGCAATCCAGCCGTGCCGGACGGGCTGATCAGCCGCTTGCAGATAGCCTATGACGAGATGGCGCGGGATGGCTATAACCGGCGTATCGATGCTGAGTACGACAAATATTGAGCTTCAAGCGGAATGTGCAACCACCCGGCAAAAACCTGATTACTCCAGCCTGAAACTGCACGAACGCAGGCAGGGCACCCATACCGCTTGCCATTCCCCCAGGCAAGCGGCAGCACTGAGCACTCAAACCCGTAAAGTCTCCATCAAGTCCGCCTCCAGCCTCACCAGGCTCTTGGGATCGGCCAGGGCATTGCCCGAGATAGTGAAGGTATCCTCGGCGCGCTCGCCCAGTGTCATGATCTTGGCGGAGTGGATGGCGATGGCGTGCCTGGAGAGCACCCGGGCGATGCGGGAGAGCAGGCCTGGGCGGTCGCCGGCGATCAGCGAGAGGATGTGCAGCTTCTGCTTGTCGTCCTGCCGTATCAATACTTGCGGTGGCAGCGGGAAGTGCTTGAGCACGCGGCTGACGCGGCCGCTTAGGGGTGGTGGCAGCGGGTCATCGCGGATGATGAGCTGGGCCAGCTCATACTCGATGTAGCCTACCAGGTCGCGGTAATCAATATCGCGGCCATCGGCGACATGGACATAGAAACTGTCGAGTGCGTAGCCCTTGAGTGTGGTGTAGATCTTGGCGTCGAAGATGCTGTAGCCGGCGCGCTCGAAGAAGGCACAGATGCGGGCGAACAGATCGGGCCGGTCGGGGCAGTAGACCAGCACCTGCAGGCCGCCATCGGCCTCGGCGGGGCGGGCCCGTATGGTGATCTCGTCGTTATCGAATCGACCCCACAAGACCCGGCCATGCCAGGCGATCTCTGGGGCGTCGTGGCGCAGGAAGTAGACTGGGTCCAGTGTTTTCCAGAACGGCAAATGGGCATCATCGCGCAGGCCATGGCGGCGCATCAGGCTTTCGGCCTCGTTGCGGCGCTCGTACAGGGCATCGTTGGCGTTGAGTGTTTCGCCGGTCAGGTAGCGGCGGGTGGCACGGAACAGGTCCTCCAGCAGCTTGGCTTTCCAGGCGTTCCACACCTTGGGGCTGGTGCCACGGATATCAGCCACGGTCAGCAGGTAAAGCGCATTGAGGTGGCGCTCATCGCGGACGATCTGGGCAAAGGCTGCTACCGTATCGGGGTCATACACATCCTGCTTCTGCGCTACGCTGGACATGGTCAGGTGGTGTTCCACCAGCCAGGCCACCATATCAGTGTCTTCCTTGCTCTGGCCGTGGCTGACGCAGAACTCACGGGCATCGACCTTGCCCAGCTGCGAATGATCGCCACCGCGTCCCTTGCCTATATCGTGGAACAAGGCCGCCAGATAGAGCACTTCGGGGCGCTCGAAGGCTTCGATCAGCTGCGAGCAGGCGGGGTATTCGTGATTGAAGGCAGGTGTGGCAAAGCGGCGCAGATTGCGCAGCACCATGAGGATATGCTCGTCCACGGTATAGACGTGGAACAGGTCGTGTTGCATGCGGCCGACTATCTTGCCGAAAGCCGGAATATAGCGGCCCAGTACGCCGTACTGGTTCATGCGGCGCATGACCCGGGTGGTGCCCCAAGGCTGGCGCATGATTTCCATGAACAGCGCCTTGTTGGCCGGGTCACGCCGGAAGGTGGCGTTGATACGGGGGCGGGCGTGCCATAGCGCACGCAGGGTATCGGCGCCGATGGCGGTGAGCTCGGGGTGCTGCTGCAGGACCAGAAAGGTTTCCAGTATGGCCGATGGGGTCTGCTCGTAAACCTCGGGATTGGCGATCTCCAGCAGGTGGCCACGAGCCACGAAGCGCTCGTTGATGGGCTGTATCTCCAACTGGGCGCGGCCATAGAGTGTGCGACGCAGGGCCTGCAGGATCAACGGCTGCAGTTGGGCGACAATACGGGCAGACAGATAATAGACCGCCATCAGCTGCTCGCTGGCACGGGCTGCGCTGGTGTCGGCATAGCCAAAGCGCTTGGCCAGAGCGTTCTGGAAATCGAACAGGATGCGGTCTTCGCGCCGGCCTGCAGCCAGGTGCAGGGCAATACGGAAGGACCAGAGCATCTTCTCGGCGCGCTTGAGCTTGCGCATTTCCTGCCCGGTCAGCATGCCGGCCTTGTGCAGGCCGCTCCAGTCACTGGCAATGCCGCAAGCGCGCGCAAGCCACAGCAGCAGGTGCAGATCGCGCAGGCCACCTGGCGCCTCTTTGACATTGGGTTCCAGCTTGTTGACCGAGCCCTGGTGGCGCTCATGTCGTTGCTGCTGTTCCAGCAACTTGGCTTCGAAGAAGGCTCTGGGGTCGAGGCGCTTGAACACCTGTTCCATCAGCTCGCTGTAGGCCGCACCGGAACCCGACAACAGCCGGGTCTCTAGCAGCGTGGTCTGCACGGTAATGTCTCGCCCGGCCTCTTCCATGCATTCCCTGAGGGTGCGCACGCTGTGGCCAACCTCCAGGCCCAGATCCCACAGCAGACCGATCAGGTTTTCCACCTTGTCCAGCAAAGGCTGGCTGGCACCTTCCGGCAGCAGGAACAGCAGGTCGATATCCGAACCGGGGAACAGTTGCCCACGACCGTAGCCGCCCACGGCAATCAGGGCGGCCTGCGGGTCCATCTGCTGCTCGCGCCAGCGCTCGATCAGGAACTGATCCACCAAACGCGCATCGGCTTCCAGCAGGCTACCGGCCAGCTCTGGGTCGCAGTAGTCGGCATACAAGGCGGTACGGGCACCGTGCAGCTTGCGTTTGAGGTCAGGAATGGAGAGCGGAGCGTTCATGGCGGTGATATCGGGAAGCTTGTTGCCATCTTCGCCGCTTTGGTGCGGATAGGAAACCATTTCGGGGTTTGTCATGAGCTTGTCTGCGTTAAAGCGCAGATAAGTGTGGCGCTGGCGCCCGGGCAAGCCGGGTGCCAGCCCTTCGCCTTCACTCGCACAACGCACCCTTGAGCTAGACCCTCGCCATGCTTCCTATTGGATGGTGCGCTATAGGCCAGGGCCGCTCAGCCGGTGTGCAAGAGGCTGACCAGTGCCAGCCCATCAGGCGTTTGAGAAGTGCGCACCGGCTTGAAGCCCAGCTTGGCGTACAAGGCCAGGGCAGGGGCATTGGCAGCCGCAGTGGAGACACGCAGCGGCTGCGCCCCTACCCAATCGAGCACGGCATTGACCAGTTGCACCGCTACCCCTCGGCGCTGCACAGCAGGTGATACCACCAGGCGGCAGATCAGGATGCCATCACCGTCCTCGATAAAACCAATGGCGCCCTGCAATTCGCCATCTACACGCCAACCCAGCATGGTTTCGCCACTATCCATCAACTCGGGCAGGCCTTCCTTGAGCGGTGGCAGGTCGGGGTAGCCAATCAGTTCGGCTTCCTGGCGGTAGGCCAGGCGCTGCAGCTGCAAAAGCTCGGCGGCGAGCAACGCATCCGCCAGGTCGATGGGAACCAGCATGGCTTATCCTCCAGGGCAGTCTTTTTAGCTTTGAAAGCAGCATAGACGGTGCCGACGGCGGCCGGTTTTATATTCCGGCGCTGCCCGTTTACCCTGTATTTGCGCTGGCATGTGCCGCAAATGCAAAAGACGCCGCTAAACGGCGTCTCTGTGTGGCATGCCTGGCCTGTCAGGCGGTGACCGGCGCTGAGAGCAGGGCCGGCTTGGCTGGTGAACCAGCGGACTGGGTCAGCACTTCATAGCCGGTCTCGGTCACAAGTATGGTGTGTTCCCACTGGGCAGAGATGGAGCGATCCTTGGTGACTATGGTCCAACCGTCGGGCATGGAGCGTATGTCCTTCTTGCCAGCGTTGATCATAGGCTCGATGGTGAAGATCATGCCGGCCTTCAGTTCCACGCCAGTGCCCGGCTTGCCGTAGTGCAGCACCTGTGGCTCCTCATGGAACTTCTTGCCTATGCCGTGACCACAGAATTCGCGCACCACCGAGTAACCGTTCTTCTCGGCATGGCGCTGAATGGCGGCACCGATATCGCCAAGGCGGGCGCCCGGCTTGACCAGCTCTATGCCTAACCACATGCATTCATAGGTTACCTGGCTCAGGCGGCGGGTATGGGAGGCAACGGTGCCAACCTCATACATGCGGCTGTTGTCGCCGTGGTAGCCATCCTTGATGACGGTGATATCCAGATTGACCACATCGCCGTTCTTGAGCGGCTTGTCGTTGGGTATGCCATGGCAGATCACCTGGTTGACCGAGGTGCAGATGGCGGCCGGGTAGGGGGTATAACCCGGTGGGCAATAGTTGAGTGGCGCCGGGATGGTGCCTTGCACATTGACCATGTATTCATGGCACAGACGGTTCAATTCCAGCGTCGTTACGCCCGGCTTGACGAAGGGGGTGATGTAATCGAGCACTTCGCTGGCCAGCCGGCCGGCAATACGCATTTTCTCGATGTCTTCCTGAGTCTTGATGACGATGGTCATGGCAGGGCGCTGTTCATTCAAGTTCGGTTCAAAGCGGAAGGATACCGCCTGATGCGGGGGTGGGCAATTTGGAAATAATTATGTAACTGATTTATAAGCACAATCATTGCAAGACCCCTGCGCTGCGGCGTATATCTGCGGCCATGTAAATGAAAAGGGGTGCCATGCACCCCTTGCTACCTCAGCGTTTACGACAGGTACTGAAACGGTCTGGCAGAGCCAGCGTACCTGTCGCGGCTGGCGCGGCGCTTAGTACATATGCTGGCCGCCGTTGATGGCGATATTGGAGCCGGTGATGAAGCCGGATTTGTCACCAGCCAGATAAACCACCAGGTCGGCGACTTCTTCCGGCAGGCCCAGGCGGTTGACCGGGATGCCGGAAATGATGGCGTGACGGATTTCTTCCTTGACTGCCATGACCATCTCGGTGGCGATATAGCCTGGGCTGACGGTGTTGACCGTGACGCCCTTCTTGGCGACTTCCTGTGCCAGGGCCTTGGTAAAGCCATGCATGCCGGCCTTGGCTGCCGAGTAGTTGGTCTGGCCGAACTGGCCTTTTTGGCCATTGATGCTGGAGATATTGATGACACGGCCGAAGCTGCGGTCGGTCATGCCGTCGATAAAGGGCTTGGTGACGTTGAAGATGGAATCCAGGTCGGTACGCATGACCACATCCCAGTCCACCTTGCTCATCTTGCGGAAGGTGGTGTCCTTGGTGATGCCGGCATTGTTGACCAGCACATCAACCGGGCCGACTTCCGCGCTGATGCGGGCGGCAAGTGCCTGGCAGGATTCATAGTCGGCCACATCACATTGATAGGCGTGGAAGGTGTAGCCCTTTTCCTTCTGGTCGGCTAGCCATTGAACTTCCTTGCCTGGCCGGCTGTAGGTGGTGACTACGGTGTGCCCCGCGTCGGCGAGTTTCTGACAGATGGCGGTTCCGATACCGCCCATGCCGCCGGTGACGAGTGCGATTCTGGCCATGTTGGCTTTCTCCTGAGTTTGCGTGCTTGGAATGGCCGCGTTATTAGGTTTGAGGGTGTGCATCGCTGCCACCCGGCTGCGGCCAGTCCCCAATATATACGAGTCGTTACGTCAGGTCTTGCAGCTACCTCCCGATATCCCATTTTCCCAGTCGTGCCGGCCAGCTCAAGCGAATTGTGTGCCGCCCTAGCAGTTATGGCAGGCCCAAGAACTTCCTGCTAGGGTTGCCTGCACGCGTACGAACCCAGGCTTCGGGGAGCGTGCGTGCTTGCGTCACAGTTATAATCGGTTTTATCGCGCCAACCAAAGTCCGCCATGTCGCAACACGTATTCACCGCCCATATCCAGCCTGGCACACCACCATTACAGTGGTATGAGGCCGCCGCAGGGCAAGAAGGTTTCCAGCGCGATGCATCGCAGGAAAACGCCATACGCCACCTGCAGCGCCTGTACGACGACCTGCTGGAATTCAAGCGCAAGCGCGACCGGCTGTTCGGCCGCAGCCTGCTGCCCTCGCCCGATGTGCCCAAGGGCTTGTATTTCTGGGGCGGGGTAGGACGCGGCAAGAGCTTTCTCATGGATGGCTTCTTTGCCTGCCTGCCCTATAAGCGCAAGCGCAGGCTGCATTTCCACCACTTCATGCAAGAGGTGCACGATGGCCTGCGCGCGCTGAAGAACGAAACCGACCCGCTGGCCACCGTGGCCGCCAACATTGCCAGACATACACGCGTACTGTGCTTCGACGAATTCCATGTCTCGGACATTGCTGACGCCATGATACTGGGCCGCTTGTTCACCCACTTGTTCGACCTGGGCACCGTGCTGGTGGCCACCAGCAACTATGCGCCGGATGACCTCTACCCCAATGGTCTGCAGCGCCATAACTTCCTGCCCACCATCGCCTTGCTCAAGCAGCATGTGGAGGTCGTCAATGTCGATGGCGGCAACGACTACCGTATGCGCACTCTGACCCAGGCGCGCACGTATCTCACCCCCATCACGCCCGATACCGACAGGGAACTGGCCAGCATCTTCAGCAAGCTGGCTACGGCATCCGACCTGCCCTGCGAGATGGTGATAGAGGAGCGCAAGGTGACGGCCCTGCGCCACGCACCTGGGGTGGTGTGGTTCAGCTTCAAGGAACTGTGCGATGGCCCGCGCTCACAAACCGATTATCTATGGCTGGCACGGCAGTACCACACCGTCATCCTGTCTGATGTGCCAGTGCTGACCGCCAAGGAGGCATCGGCCGCACGGCGGCTCACCTGGCTGGTCGATGTTTTCTACGACTACCGGGTCAAGTTGATCATCTCGGCCCAGACCGAAGCCGAGGCTATCTACACCGAAGGCAGCTTTGCCCATGAGTTCTTCCGCACCGCCAGCCGCTTGACCGAGATGCAATCTACCGACTACCTGTCCTTGCCGCATGAGGCCGGCAAGGTAAAGGACGCCGCCATGAGTGTGGCACTGACATGAGCATGCCACCGCCAGCCACCATGCGTGCGCTACTGCAAACCGCGCCCGGTGGCGCCGATACGCTATGTATGGGGACTACCACCACACCGATACCGGCTGCTGGGCAATTACTGGTGCGCGTGCAGGCTGCCGGCGTCAACCGCGCCGATATCGTGCAACGAGAAGGGCGCTACCCGGCCCCGCCAGGTGCATCGCCCATACTGGGCCTGGAGGTGGCGGGCGAAGTCGCTGCGCTGGGCGAGGGCGTTACTGGGTTTGCCGTGGGCGATGCGGTGTTCGGCCTGGTGGCCGGCGGCGGCTATGCCCAATATACCGTGCTAGCTGCCGACTGCGCCGTGCTACGGTCTGACTGGCTCAGCGTCGAAGCTGCAGCCAGCCTGCCAGAAGCCTGGATGACCGCCTGGCTCAACCTTGTGGTGCTCGGCGGCCTGCGGGCCGGGGAAACGATACTGGTGCATGCAGGCGCCAGTGGCGTGGGCGCGGCGGCCATACAACTGGCCAAGCTGCTGGGCGCCAGCGCCATCGCCACGGTGGGTAGCGAGGCGAAAGCTGCCTACTGCCGCAGCCTGGGCGCACGCCTGGCCATCAACTACCGCACAGCAGATTTTGCCGCCGAGGTCAAAGCACTGGGTGGTGTGGAGCTGATACTGGATTGCATAGGCGGTGCCTATCTGGATGGCAACCTGGCCAGCCTGAAACCCGATGGCAGATTGGTGGTCATTGGTTTGATGGGGGGCGCAGGGGCGCAACTCGATATCGGCCGGCTGTTGGTGAAGCGGCTATCGGTGCGCGGCTCTACGCTGCGGCCGCAGCCGGCCCAAGTAAAGGCCAGCCTGACCGCTGCACTGCGCGACACAGTGCTACCTGCACTGGCAGCAGGTGAGATCAAACTAACGCTGGACCAGACCTTCGCCTGGGCCGATGCCCCCCAGGCACACCGCTATCTGGAAGACAACCGCAACTGTGGCAAAGTGGTATTGTGCATCGATTGAAGCAGGCAACTCGGGAAGCAAGTATGCAATTAGCACGTTGGATAGGGCTGTTCGCCATCATAGGCAGCCTGGGTGGTTGCGCTGTCATCAGCGTGGCCGGCACAGCAGTGAGCCTCGCCGCTACTGCGGTGGAAGTGACAGCCGACGTAGCCATCGCGACCGGCAAGGGCGTGGTGAAAGCTGGTAGCTGGGCGGTAGAGGCAGCCAGCAAGGACAAGGCAGCCGAAGAGGCAGCCGCCAAAGCCGCTGCAGATGAAGCTGCGGCCAAGGCTGCCGCCGAGCGCGGTAATGTGCAGGTCAAGCCTTTGCAGCAGTGAGTCTGGTACTCAACGGAGATGCACCCCAGAGTCAGGATATAAGGATCGCTCGCTGGCAGCGTACCTGCCTCGCCGCCTTGCTGACGGCGTCAAGCGGCATAGGCGGGAAAACGCAAGCAAACCCCAATATGCCCTGATGCGCTGCTGATCGTCATCTCGCCCTGGTGCAGGCGGATGATGGAATCCACGATAGCCAGTCCCAGGCCCACGCCGTCAGTGTCGCGGCTGCGGGCATCATCGCCCCTGGCAAAGCGGGTGACCAGGTGCTGCAGTTCGTTGGGGGGGATAGGCGGGCCGGGATTGGACACCGTAACGCTGGCCCCACTGGCGCTGGCCTCCAGCGTAATACTGATGGCGGCCTCAAGCGGGGCGTAGCGCACCGCATTGGACAGGAGATTGGTCAGGGCCCGGCGTACCATCAGGCGGTCGCCCCACACTGTGGCCGCGCCCGTTACCGTGATGGTCTGGTGGCGCTCGGAGGCGGCCAGCTCGAAAAACTCGGCAAGGCTGTCGGCCTCTGCACGCAGATCCAACGCCTGGCGCTGCAAGGTCAGCATGCCGCGGTCTGCGCGTGCCAGAAACAGCATGTCCAGCACCATGCGCTGCATCCGTTCCAGTTCTTCCAGATTGGAGAGTAGCGCTTCGTGGTAGCTATCTGCGTCGCGTGGGCGGCTTAGGGTGACCTGGGTCTGCAGCATCAGGTTGTTCAGCGGGGTGCGCAGCTCGTGGGCAATGTCGGCGGAGAACTGCTCCAGGCTGCGAAAGCTTTCATGCAGCCGTGCCAACATGCGGTTCAGGCTTTCGACTACGCCACGCACCTCGCCCGGTGCCCGCTCCACATCCAACGGCGCACCCAGTTGTTCGGCCGTAAGCAGTTCGGCCTGTGCTGCCAGCTGGTGTAGCGGCGCCAGACCTCGGCGGGCCACAAAATAGGCCAGCAGGCCGCTGAAAAGGGTGCCGAGTACGACGACCAGCAAGGCCACCAGTCTGTGCGAGTGCAATATGCGTTGTGATTCGGTCACTTCGACGGCCACATAGGCGTCAAGGCTGGCCGGTTGGGGGGTAGCCCAATGATGGGTGATGCGCCGCACCCACCAGCGCGTCCCGCTCTCTTCCAAGGTGACGATGCGCCCCTCAGGAGGGAGTGCCGCACCTTGTATCGCCCGGCGCACCAAGGGCTGCGGCGGCAGTAGCCAGATAGAGCCCGAGCGTAGCCCTATGCTGAGATGGGGGTGCCCCACAGTAATTTCGCGCAGCTTGCCGACATGCTCGGCCAGGGCATCAGCGCGGGGGATGGCAGCCAGCTGATGCTGTACGACTTCGGTCTTGCCATTGATCTCGGCGGTATCGCGCTCATCCAGCTGCATACCCAGGGCGTGGTACAGGGTGTAGCCCACCAGGGCCATGATGATGGCGGAACCAGCCGAAAACAGGCTTACCAGCCGCAAGGCCAGGCTGGCTCGACCTGGCAGGGCCATCATGGCCGTTGTTCCATGACGTAGCCAAAGCCCCGCACGGTATGCAGCAATGGCGTATCGAACGGTTCATCTATCTTGGCCCGCAGCCGCCGTATGGCGACTTCGACCACATTGGTGTCGCTATCGAAGTTCATGTCCCAGACCTGCTCGGCAATCAGGGTGCGTGACAGCACTTCGCCCTTGCGCCGCATAAAGAGCAGCAGCAGGGCATACTCCTTGGCGGTCAGGTCTATGCGCTGTCCGCTGCGTTCCACCCGCCGCCGCAACAGGTGTACTTCCAGATCGGCCAAGGACAGCACCTCCAGCTCCTGCTGCTTGCCTCGCCGTAGCTGCACATGCACGCGTGCCAGCAGCTCAGAGAAGGCGAAGGGCTTGATCAGGTAGTCGTCTGCGCCGAGCTCCAGCCCCTTTACCCGGTCTTCCACCCGATCTCGGGCTGTCAGAAACAGCACCGGCATGGTCTGCGCTGGGCGTAGCCGCCGCAGTACCTCCCAGCCATCCAGCCCCGGCAGGCCAACATCGAGTATCACCAGGTCGTAGTCGATGCTGGCGGTTTGGTGGATGACATCCAGCCCATTCCTGACCCAATCCACCAACAGACCATTCTCACCTAGCCCTTTGACCAGGTATTCGCCAGCATGTATCTCATCCTCAGCCAGTAAAATACGCATAGCGCCCTCCATCCAGGCTCACATCCTAAGCGGGCGAGGTTGTCGGCGTCGAACATTACAAATTTGTAATCAGAATGTCAGCTTGATGACGAGCGGCGCCACCTAAAGTAAGTGGCAACTCAGCAGGAGGTATAGATGCGGTCGCATATTGGATTATTGGCACTTGTCGGCATGGCGGCCCTGGGTAGCGCTGCGGCAGAGCCTGGGCCTGCGGCGGTATATCAGTCGGCCTTTGATGCCTACGCCCCCTGGCAGGCCCAGTTGCCACGACCGCAATGGCAGGCAGCCAACAAGGAGATGGCCGCGCTGGGCGGGCATGCCGGGCATGCCAAGGCGCAGGTAGAGCAGGCAGGTATGAAGCATCACCATGCGCACCACGGCAAGAAGATGAGCGATGTGCAGCAGCCTGAATCCGCAAAGGCCGAGCACCAGCACGCAGGAGGCAAGCAATGAGGCTTGCTGGTGTGGCGCGGCATGCCCGAGCCCGGCAGGGCTTGGCCGCGGTGATGGTGGCGTTGCTGGCAGGCTGCGCATCCGTCTCGCCCGATGGTGCCATTGCTGATGTGAAGCAATGGGTGGGTGGGGGGCACGCGGGCGCACTGAAGCCGGTGGTGAGCGAAGCCGATGAACGCGATCGGACCAGGGCTGTCGATGCATTGCTGTCCAAGCCCTTGGGGGCCGACGATGCGGTGCGGCTGGCCATGCTCAACAACCGGTCGGTGCAGGCCAAGCTGGCCGAGATAGGCGTGGCCCAAGCCGAGCTGGCGCAGGCTTCGCGCCTGGAGAACCCCACACTCAGCTTCGGCAAGCTGCGTAGCGGCGATGAGGTTGAATACGAACGGGCCTTCCGCATCGATATCCTGGGGGTGTTGTTCATTCCGTGGCGTACGGCAATCGAGACACGCAAGGTGGAGCAGGAAAAACTGCGTGTGGCAGGCGACATCACCCGTATCGCACTGGATACCCGCAAGGCCTGGGTCAATGCCGTGGCGGCAGAGCAATCGGCCCGCTATATGGCGGATGTGAACGAGGCCGCTGAGGCCAGTGCCACCCTGGCCAAGCGCATGGCCGCAGTGGGCAATTTCAGCAAGCTGGCCTATGCCCGAGAGCAGGCCTATTACGCAGAAACCATCGCACAACTGGCCCGTGCCAGACAGGCGGCGATAGAGGCAAGGGAGCGACTGGTACGCTTGTCCGGCCTGGCAGGTCAGGATGCCATGCGGCTGACCTTGCCCGAGCGCCTGCCCGATCTGCCGGCCAAGCCGCGCGAATTCGATACGGCTGCCCAGACTGCTGTGCAGCACCGGTTGGACATCCAGATGGCCAAGCATGAAGTCAGCGGACTGGCGAGCGCACTGGGGTTGACTCGATCCACGGGTTTCGTCAATGCACTGGAAACCTCCTATTTGCGCAACAGCACCAATGACGGGCATCGCAGCAGAGGGTACGAACTGGAGCTGCAACTGCCGCTGTTCGACTGGAGCGGCGCCAAGGTGGCGCGGGCCGAGGCCAGCTACCGTATTGCCTTCAACCGGGCAGCTGAAGTTGGGATCAACGCCGAATCGGAGTTGCGTACCAGCTATCTGGGCTATCGCAGTGCCTATGACCTGGCCAAGCACTACCGCGATGAAATCGTGCCGTTGCGTAAATCCATTTCCGAGGAAAACCTGCTGCGCTACAACGGCATGCTGATAGGTGTATTCGAGTTGCTGGCCGACGCGCGCGAACAGGTTGGCAGCGTGAACGCCTATATGGAGGCATTGCGCGCCTTCTGGGAGGCTGACGCCAACCTGGAGTTGGCGGCGACCGCCGGCGGCCCAACGCAGCAGCAAGCCGAAGGCCCGGTAGGGATGCCGCCGGCCAGTGGTGGACACTAGTTTAGGAAGCACAGATGAGCAATCGCAGACAGTTTCTGCAACAAGCCGCCGCAGGTCTGGTTGGAGCGGCCACCGTATCGCGCGTGGGGGCAGCCAGCCTGCCAGAGGCAGCCAGCCAGGACAGTGCAGTCATGCAGCCGCCGCTGCATCCACCGAACGGGCGGCCCTATAACCCGGTTGTGACACTCAACGGCTGGACGCTGCCATGGCGCATGCGCGACGGCTGGAAGGAGTTTCACCTGGTGGCCGAACCGGTAGTGCGGGAGATTGCCCCCGGCATGAAGGCCAATCTGTGGGGTTACAACGGCCAAAGCCCTGGGCCCACCATAGAGTGCGTGGAGGGCGACAAGGTGCGGATTTTTGTTACCAACCGCCTGCCTGAACATACCACGGTGCATTGGCACGGCATTCTGCTGCCCAATGGCATGGATGGTGTGGGGGGGCTGAATCAACCGCAGATCAAGCCTGGCAAGACCTTTGTATATGAGTTCAAGATGATCAAGTCGGGCACCTTCATGTACCACCCGCATGCGGACGAAATGACGCAGATGGCCATGGGCATGATGGGGTCGCTGGTTGTCCACCCACGTAACCCCAAGTTCATGGCGGTAGACCGTGATTTTGTGTTCTTGCTGAATGCCTACGATATAGACCCTGGCAGCTACACGCCCAGGATCAATACCATGACTGACTTCAATCTGTGGACCTGGAACAGCCGCGCCTTCCCCGGCATCGACTCACTGGTGGCACGGACCCACGACAGAGTGCGCATCCGGGTGGGTAATCTGACCATGACCAACCACCCCATCCATCTGCATGGCGTGGACTTTGAGGTGACTTGCACTGATGGCGGCTGGGTACCCAAATCTGCACGCTGGCCGGAAGTGACCACCGATGTGGCGGTAGGACAGATGCGTGCCATCGAGTTCGTGGCCAATCGGCCTGGCGATTGGGCGTTCCACTGCCATAAATCCCACCACACCATGAATGCCATGGGTCATGACGTACCCACCATGATAGGGGTGGATCATCGCGGGCTGGTCGACAAGATCAACAAGCTGGTGCCTGAGTATATGGTCATGGGCGAGCGCGGTATGGCGGACATGGGTGAAATGGAAATGGCGCTGCCCGACAACACCCTGCCCATGATGACTGGCATGGGCCAGTTCGGCCCCATCGAGATGGGCGGCATGTTTACGACTTTCAAGGTCAGGGACGACATCAAGCCTGGCGACTACAAGGACCCTGGCCCCTACAAGTATCCTGCCGGCTCGGTGGCTTACGAGTGGACAGGAGAGCTGGCTGAACCCACGCGCGCCAAGGCGCCCGCTGCCGACAGCAAGACACTTCAGGTGATCAAACCCAACGGCCACAGCGGCCATTGATTCAACCGCACTAGGGACGATACATGCGTAACTCATTACCCCTGCTTACCTTGGCGCTGGCCTCGCTCCTCGCCGCCGGCCCATCCTGGGCACATGGCGGAGCCGCCACCGCGCAAGCCGATAAACACGGCATTTCGGCCGACCAGGAGGCGTTTGGCCGCCAGGGCGACCCCAAAAAGGTGAGCCGCACCATCGATATCAGCATGCACGACAACATGCGATACAACCAGAGCAAGATCACGGTGCGCCAAGGCGAGACGCTGCGTATCGTGCTGCTCAACAAGGGCAAGATCATGCACGAGCTGGTACTGGGTACCGAGCAGAAGCTGAAGGAACACGCTGAAGTCATGAAGAAGTTCCCCAATATGGAGCATGACTCGCCCTATATGGCGCACGTGCCGCCCAGCAAGCAACAGGAAATCATCTGGGAGTTCAACAAGCCAGGCGAATTCATGTTTGGCTGCCTGATCCCCGGCCACTTTGAAGCTGGCATGGTGGGGCGTATCACCGTCTTGCCGGCCAAGCCCTGACACAATCGCCGCCAGCTTCTGGCAACCCCTGTACCCTCGGAAGGAACTCCTATGTTTAAGCAAGCACTCCACCTGTGCCTGGTCGCGACAGCTGCCCTGGCGGCCCCGTTAAGCGCGAGCGCAGAGACCCCGGCGCCTGCCGCCGCAGAACATGCAGGCCATCATGAGCAGCTGACCGAAGGCGAAATCAAGAAGATTGATGCCGACCAGAAGAAGATCACCATCAAGCATGGCGAAATCAAGAATCTGGAGATGCCACCCATGACCATGGTGTTCCGGGTGAAGGACGCCGCTTTTCTTGACCAGGTAAAGCCCGGCGATAAGGTGCGTTTTAAAGTGGAAAAGCTGCAGGACGGCTACACCATCACGGCGATACAGACAGCAAGCTGAAAGCGATTGCTCAATGGCGGACGTCAGGCGGCGCCAGGCGATCAAGGATGTCGGTGCCTGTGGCTGTGGTTTGCTATGCTGGTACGTGATACGCAGCATGTACTGCCTGCTACGGCCTGTTGGCTGCAGCAGCCTATTCACTGCTTAGTGTTTAGCCCACCCAGTTGCATCACGGAGCATGGTCATGTCTCTTCCATTTCACCTCGGCTTGCGGCATCGCCGGCATATGGTCAGCCTGATACGGTCTGACAGCGGTAGCCGCGTGAGCGACGTACTGGGCGTAGCCTACCCGCAGGACATGAATCCAAGGCTGCGGATACTGGAGCAATGGGGCATGTCGCAGGCCTCGCCACGGCGTGCCATGCAAGCGACGGTGGATATTCCCCTGCCGCGCCGCCATCAGGTTGCGCTGACTTCCCAGCTGAATCCCGACATCCAGTCCAGCCTGCGTGGCGGCTTTACCGGGCAGCCCATAGGTAGATTGGAGACCATGCCAGGGGTAAAGGCGCGCATGCACCTGGGGAGCGAGCGCAGTCCACTCGATAGTGGCTTGCCACCAGGGCGCGGTGGGCAGATGGCGGCGGCGCCGATCAAGAAGACAGGCAGGGGCGCAAGCTAGTAGCATGTCGTGGCCTCGCTTTGCGCCAGGGGCGGGTTTGCGCCGGCCAACTCTGCCAGCAGCAGTGGTGCATCCAGTTGGGCGCATAGCGTCATCAAGGCTGCCAGGTCTGCATCGGGCTCTACTGCTGCGCCATCCAGGTGCAGGCAGGAGAACTGCAACGCCGCATCAGCATCGCGTAGCGGTGGCACGGCTAGCGCACCAAAGCCCAGCCTATTCAGCACACGCACGGAGCGCTTGTTACTCGGAAGTACCGAGGTAAACAGGGTTTGCATGCCCATGGCCCGGGCTTGAGTGGTAAGCAGTGTGGTAGCGGGCAAGGCATGGCCCTGGCCTTGATAGTCCACGCCCAGCCAGTAGTGGATGAAAGCCTGCGTCCCGACTGCGGCCAAGCTGACAACCCCGATAAAGCCATAGTGCAGATGCATGACCGCGTAATTGTGCCGGCCCACCTCCACCGTTTGCTCGATCAGCCAGGCATGCACTGCCGCTTCATCCACCAGCTCTGGCAGATCGGTGGCTTGCGCGATATGCGGGTCGCGGTACTGCCAGGCCATTGCTGCGGCGTGCGCCTCATTCAGGCTCTCCAGTCTCAGCATGGGGCCGCTGCGCACCTGGGCGGCCAATGCCTGCTGCTGGCGCAGGCGTGGGCCAATGCGGGTCTGCAGGCGCCGAGCGTCCGCATGCAAGGGGGCGTTGGCTAGCACCCGGCTCACATACGCCATGGCCTCCGGCAGCCGCCCGGTGGCGGCTTCACATCGTGCCAGCCACAGCCAGCAATCGGCAGGATCCCGGCTCGCCGCGCGCAGGACATATTGCGCATCGCGCACTAGCCCCCATAGCTCCAGCGCCCAGCCAAAATGGGCAAACTTGCTTGCCAGATCGGCATCTGCCACTTGGGCAGCCTGCCAGCACTGCTGCAGGGCATGGCGCCATGCCAGCCAGAGCGCCTCCGGCCAAGTCTGGATACGCTGTGGCAAGTCATCGGGCATGGCGGCAAACACGGCTTGGTGATACCCGGCTGCGGCCATCAGTTCGGGAAACGCCGTTGGCGCCAGGGTTGCAGAGGTCCACTTCACCTGACGGCACAGCGCGGCAACGGGCGAAGCACCGTAGGACTTGGTTGCACAAGGCGCGAGCTTGAAAGCCGGGTGGCGGGTCTTGGCATGTGCGTCCATTTGCTCGTCCTGTTCGCCTGCTATGGACTCAAGTCATTGCGGTGGACTCAAGTCATTGCGGGGTGATGATGGCCAGTGTAGGCAGCAGGGTAGCCTGAAACTGTAGGCTCCCCCTGATTGCGCTCATAGCAAGCGCCTACTTCTGCTCAGGGTCTAGCCCTAGCAGCTCGAATACATTCAATTGCCCGCCAAATTTCATGAATACCTCGTGGTAGAGCTCAGCGGTATTCATATTGCCCCATTCCACAGCGCGCAGTATCAGGTAGGGCACCGGGCTGTGCGGTTCGCGTGCAGCCAGATAGTCGGCAATCACGGCCAGCCGGTGATAGGCATCCGCACGGCTGCGGATAGGGCCATCACCATTGCCTCCCTCATCTTCACCACCATCGTCCTCGCCGCCACCGTCACTGCCGCCGCCACCACTCGGGCTGATTGTGGCAACGGCTTCCCGCTTTTCTTCCTTGCCACGGGGCGCACTAAGGCGCACGCCCCGCTTGTAGAGTTCACCGGCGATCAAGGCCTGTATCTGCTCCAGCAGGCCGGCCAGGCCGTTAAGGCTGGGTGCCTCTTCGCCCCAAAGCTGGGTCAGTGTGGCGGCAAAGGATTCCAGCGCCTCCAGCGAATCGGCCAGCAGGCGATAGCAGGCGGTGTGCGACTCGGTAGAGGTTGCCGACAGCGCCGATTGGAATTCCTGCAGGGTCGTGCCTTCGATCTCCTGCTGGCCATGACGGCCATGCATGGCGCGCAGCTGCTCATTGCGCTTGGCCTGTTCAAAGTCCGCCCAGCCGTAGTCGCGGGCATTACGGTTGGCATTGGTCAAAGGCAGCAGGCGTATCTGGGGCAATAGCTTTTCATTGACCCAGCGCAGGATATTGGCCCGATACTCCTGGTCACCTTCGTCTATGCGGGGGTACAGCGCCTCCCAATAGCGCTCGCATAGTGACTGCATCAGCAGGACACATGCTGGTATGGCCTCAAAACCTACCTTGGCAATCTGTGCTTCCAGCAGCCAGGCAGCCAGTTGCAGATCCTTGGTCTTGCTGACCAGCGCATGGGCGGCGATATCACTGACCTTGTCCCAGTCTGCCTGCTTCAGCTCATACGCCCAGGCGCCCAGCGGCACACTGGCGTCATCTTCGCGGCGGGCCTCCTTGATGGCACTGTAGACACCATTGCCGCGTACCGATTTCCCGGTAGGTTTATCCGGTTCGATGGGTAGCAGCAGCTCTTCCAGGGGTATGCCCAGCCTGTCCTGGAAAAACTGCTTGGCCTTCTGCGTAAGTTCGGGGCGCATAGGGGTCACCAGTAGAAGGGGGCGGCCCGTGGCCAGTCGCGCGGCAGCAGCAAGGGCTGCGCGGCCTGGGTCTTGGGGTCGATACTATTGAGCGTCAGCGCCAGGAACACCCGAGCATGGCTACGGGCAGCCGGATTGGCGCTATCGGCAAGGGGCACATTGAACTGCAGCAACCAGCGGCTGGGGTCCAGTGGGTCGGTGCTGGGCAAAGCCACCGGCTGATGTGCCTCGATAAAGCGCAGCAAGCCCCAGTTGCCAGCGGCAGCAAAGCTGGCCACGCTGCCATCCACCCTCAAGGTGGATTGCGTGGTATCCACCACCGGCCGCCAAGCTGATTGCTTTGCCCAGTTCAGGTCCAGCACGATGGCTTCGCCAAACGGCCAATCCAGGTCGCGTGTACTCCCTGGGTATTCGGCCAGGGCGCTGCCTGTGCTCAGATGCCAACTGATCAATTGCTCAGCCCCCAGGGTCTGGCGTGACAGGGCGCGGAAACCGACACCCAGCCTGACCGGCTTGCTGCCTTCAGTGGTGCCCAGTGTAGGCCGCAGGAAGTCAGCCACGGTATCCAGCCTATCCAGGAAGCGCCGTATATCGTTCCAGCGGCTGTGCTTAAGGCCGGCAATGGCCTTGTCCAGCCCATCACGCTCCGCATCGTAGTCGCGGAAGAACGCACGGACGGTGTTCAGGTCCGCGTCGCGGGCATCGCTGTCGGCAAAGGGGTAGCGGCCTATCAGCTCGCGATTGAAACGATTGGCCAGCTTGCGGTAGCGCATATAGGCATCGGCTTCGCGTCTGTCCTGGCAGCGCCACAGGCTTTGGGCCGAGAGCATGCGGTAGCGCTGGCTGTAGAGATCGTACCCCTCTGCCGCCTTGCCGGCTTGCGCCAGGCTGGTGCTACAGGTCTCATAGTCCAGCGTTGCCAACGTCTTGCTGAACAGCGTCTCCAGCGCGCCCAATGAGCTGCCGGGCTCCTTGAAATCCCGATAGCGCTTGAGCTCGGTAATGGTGTTACGCCAATAGCCCTGGCTGGCGCCATTGGCCGTACCCAGGCTGCCGCCACGGTCCAGCAGGCTGACAAAGGGGGCCGCATAGTCGGCCAGCACGGCACTGCGCTCCCTTTGCTGCACCAGGTATTCCTTGACCTGGCCGCTATCGCCAAACAGATAGACAGGGTGCGTCCCTCCGGCCATTTCACCGACAGCGGACTCAGGCTGGTAGAGCTTGCTGTTCTCGGCCAGTGCATCCACCCGTAACAGCATGTCACCAGCGTATTCACGCAGGCAGCGGCTGAAGGGTTCGGCACCGCCGGCACCATTGACCTGCTGCAACTGGGTGAGCAACTTGTTCAGGGCATCAAGCTGCTTGCCAAAACTGGCACTCTGGCTGGCCATCTGTGATTCCTGGTCTGCCTGGCCGGCTGCGTGCCAGTCCAACGGCTTTTTCTGGGCATCGCTGAGCGTGGCATTGAGCACCAATTGCAGCTGTCGCCGCGCCAGGCGATCAAACAGGGGGCGGTCGCCATCTTCGTTGACGCTTTGTGCGGTGGCGAAGCTCTGGTACTCGCGCAGGTAGTTGGCGGCCTGCCCCAGCTGCTCCTGGCGCCAGCCCGCCTGGGCAAACTGGCAGCTCAGGTTCTGGCGGCCTTCATGGGGCATGAAGCTAAGCTTGCGCAAAGCCACAAAGCCGGTTAATTCGGGCGCCAGTGCCGGGTTTAGCGTGTAGTCCTCCCCAGCCGGCACGAACACTGCACCGTAGGGTGGCAACGTCAAGGCCTTCATCTTGGCCAGGGCAGGCTCGGTGCAGTGGGTAGGGCTGAAGTGGGCATCGGCATCCGCGAGGTGCATGGGATAGCCGTGGCGCTGGTACAGGGGCTGGAGGCGCTCGGCCAATCGATTGCCGGTATTCACGCAGGGGTTGCCACCGCGTGGATTGCCCAGCCAGTTCGACCGCATCCAGCCCAGCCAGTCCTGCAAGGCCACCAGATGCTCCATCACGGCAGCCTGGCCGGCGGTGTTGTTGTCGGTGCCGAGCATCTGCACCAGGCGCTCGCCCAGGTCTATACGCTCCAGCAGCTCCTTGCGCAAGCCGTCGGACTGCAGATCAATCTGGCGCGCAATGCCTTCTTTCATCTGGCTGGGCAGGGCCAAGGGTGTCTTGTAGTGCAAGCGTGCAAGCGAATCGTAATACAGGCTGTTGAGGCCGTTGCGTTGCATGGGTGGCGGCGTGCCATAGGCGTAATGGCTCAGTTGCTCAAACAACTGCACCTGCCGCAGCTTGGCCTCATCGCCGCCAGGCAAAGCCAGCTCACGGAAGGC
Source organism: Chitinimonas sp. JJ19 (assembly GCF_036961565.1). Classification (NCBI taxonomy): domain Bacteria; kingdom Pseudomonadati; phylum Pseudomonadota; class Betaproteobacteria; order Neisseriales; family Chitinibacteraceae; genus Chitinimonas; species Chitinimonas sp. JJ19. Next base: position 23,744 of record NZ_JBAMDD010000009.1, on the reverse strand, counting down.
ATCCAGATTGCGTTCCAGCTCAATCACACTGGCGACATAGCCGTCCAGATCGGCATTGGCTGCGGCAACGCTGCTGCTGGTGATCAGATTGTCCACCCGCCGCTTTCCCTGAAACCCAGTCAGATCCTGGGCCCGTTGCTCCAGCTTGCAGGCAATACTGGGCATCACCACATCTTGGAAGGCTTTCTGCGATAGCCACTTGCTGGCATCGTCCACCATGCGTGTATCGACCCAGGAGGCGGGAATAGCGGCAAAGCCGAGGTCGGCCTTGAGGCTGCCCACGGCCTTGAGTACGCCATAGACTTCAGACTGCCCAAGGCAGCGGCCCTTGCGTACGCTCTGCTCGCTGACGGTGTGGACCATGTCAAACGCGTTGCCCAGGCTGGTAGTCTGCTGCCGCAGTTGCACACTGCTCCAGGCTAGCGCGGCAAACAGGCCGCACACAATGGCAAGCCCGCCAAACTGGACCCGACGTATCAGGTTGTTGCGCGACCAGATACTTTGCCTGACAGGCCGTGCCAGGCCGGATTCCGCCAGTATCTTTTGCGTAAACAGGTTCTCCACGAAATCAATCTGGGTGTTGACGCCACTGGGTGTTGCGCCATCTGCTGCCAGGCTGCCGCTGAAGTAAACGCCACGGAAGTAAAAACCGGCATGGTAGGTGCTGGGTTTCAGCACAGTCTCCAGTAAGGCGCCCAGTGGTACGGACAGCCTGCCGAAGCGCTGCGGAAACAGGAAAAAGTCGTCTGCGTCGGCAATCTGGTCGCGCCCGGCGGCCGCTTCGATCTGCACCTGCCGCAGGTTATTGATCTGCTCGGTAAACAGCTGCTTCAGCAGCCCGGGTATGTCCTCGTAGTCGGTCAGCGAGGGGTTGGACCAGCCCCATATCTCCTTGCGCCTTGCGACGGGTTGCGCCGACCAGAATGCCCGATAGCCGGCAATGGCGTCGCACTGGGTCAACACCACATACACCGGCAAGACGAACTCAAATCGCTTCTGCAACTGCCAGAGCTGCCGGTAGCATGATTCAGCCAGATCCTGCAGGGTTGTCGTGTCGGCGCGCAACAGGGTGGCCGCCGAGAGGGTGAGGACAACACCGTCAACCGGGCGCTCCGGACGGCGGCTATCGATGGCATCCAGCACCTTGAGCCAGCGTTTACCTTCGCTGCTGTCAGGCTCCGCCGCAGGTAGCAACCCGTTGGGGTCGACTACGGCGCCGCCGCTGCAGAAATGCCATTGGGTATCGGTCACCGGCAGCTTCTGTTCGCGCAACAGAACCGCCTCGCGCTGGCCATCCTGCAAAGATGCAACCAGACTGGACTTGCCTGCACCTTGTTCGCCCAGCAGTAGCACCCAGGGGCTACGGTAGCGCCATTCCCGCCGGGTACTGAGATAGCGCAGCGCCCCCAGCATCACATCTGCCCAGTGCTGGGGAGACAGGCTGGCAGCAGGTGCTGGCTTGGCTGGGGTACTGGCTGCCGCAGCTGGCGCGGCAGCGGCGGGCTTGGCTACGGCGGGGCGGCGACTACGCAGCAGCAGCCATACCAGCAGCACCAGGATGATGGCACCGCAACCAAGGCCCAGCAAAACCGGCAGGCTCCAAGTCTCCGCGTGAGGCTGGTAAGGAATAGACCCCAGATTCAGGCTCTTTGCCATAACGCTAGCCCCCGCCCATATAGCTATCGAGCTTGGCCGTCAGGGGAACGAGCGTCTGCAGCCAGATGGCTGTGGAGACCACCAGGTAGATCAGCAGCGCAATGGCACCGGCTCGATACCAGGGCTTCATGGGGGCCAGCCGGTGATCATCCTTGACGATGAGCGTGTGCGAATAGGCTTGCGAGAACACCGGCTTGTCGGCTGAGACGAGTGGGCGCCGATCAGCGATGTAGCGCAGCAGCTTGCTGCGGTAGCTGGCCAAGGCTGCCTGGCCGTGCTGGCCCCTATACTCCCCTTTGAAACCCAACTGCAGGGTTAGCAGAAAGATGATGCCCAATTCCAGCTGGAGGCGGCCGCGTCCACGGGTATGCAGCAGATTGCCCAGCAGTTCGAAATAGGTCCGGCCGGCTTGCTGGCGACGGAACAGGGCGTATTCGATCAGGTTGGACAACCAGTGGGTATTGCCGGGCCAGTCCACCTCCAGAATGAACACCTCGTCACCCAGTCCCGCCATGACGAACTGGACGATGCGATAGGCGCGCAACTCGGCTTCTGGCGACGACACCGCCATTTCCCGCCCTTGCTGCAGCAAGCGCTGCGACAATCTGCCGCTGACCATGCTGGCGAGGTCTGCCGGGCTGGCATGGGCGGGCAGGTCGCCACCTAGCAGCAGCGGCAACCTGCCATGTGCGATGGCCTGCTTGATCACGGCCACATCTTCATAGAACTCGGTAAACCGGGCCAGTAGGGCGCCATCGGACCATGTGGTATCAGTCATCGTGCGCCACCTCATGGCTATCTACGGCGGCCTGGGGCTTGGACTGCTGCATGGACCGGGTCAGGTGCAGCACGATCTCGCGTGGCGATTGTCCTTCCATGGGCCCCTGCACCAGTAGGGGGCGGCCCTGGCGTATTACTGGCACCAGCTTGTCACCCACATCGATGGCCTTGTTGCTGATCTCGAACAGCAGCGCACCGTCCGAGACGTTCAGGCCACTGTACTGATTGGCCGGTAGTTGCCGCACGCTGGCGCCGGGCAGGCGGCGTTGCTCCAGCACAGGCATCAAGTCATCGCTGGCCACCCTGGCGTGCTGCATCCACTGCCGCAGGCTTGCCGGGCTCACCCCGTCGCTGCCGCGCACCTCAATCACCAGGGCATCCGGGCGTAGTTCCTCGGGTAGCGGTCGCATGAAGCTGGTGGGCGACAGGCGCTCGAATAGCATGGCCTCAAACGGGGCGTTCAAGAGCGCCAGGCGGGTTTCGATATAGCTCAGCAAGGTCAGCATGCCGGGCAGGAAATCCTCGTGCCTGTAGGCATCCAGCACGGGTGGCGTAGGGTTGGCACCCAGCGCGGCAATCTGGCCCGCCATGGCGGCAAGGCACATATAGATATCATGCGGGTGGCTGACGCCGGCGCGCAGCCTCAGTTCCAACAAAGGCAGCATGGAAGCCAGGTGGCGTGCGGCATAGAGCTGCTGCCGGCCATCCCGATCCAGCCTACCCACGTTGTCGGCCACCTCACGGCCACCTACCAGATCGCGAATCTTGCCGCGCATGGTTTCTGTCAAGGCATTCAGCCGCAGGCTTATCTGCCGTTCCTCCAGGAAGGTGGCGGCACAGAAACGCAGCAGGGGCGGGTGGTAAGGCCCGACATGGAAGTGGCCAACTGCATCGCGCACCACCTCCAGCAGAGGGAAGGATTCATACTTGGCAGGTATGCGTATACCGGGCAGCAATTGCAACCGTGGCCGCAGGCGGCCTACCTCCATACGATCCTCACCGGAGTTCTCGTCCACCTCCAGGCGCCCCGGTACGGCATTGAAGCGCTGGATGCGGCTGGTGACACTGGCTGCACCCTCTGCCCGTATGGGAATGCCGACAAAGACCCTGAGCGGTCCTTCGCTCCAACCCTCGATGGTCTTCAGATCCAGCGTCAGTGGCTGGCCATAGTCGTCGGTATGGTGACCTGGATACTGCACCGGCACGCCATCGGGCATCACGGCATGCAGGCGGGTGATACGGAGATTGCCGGTGGCCAGCGCGGCTTCGTCATAGGCCAAGTCCAGCAGCCCCCAGTAATAGGGCTGCAGGCAACCGGCTAGGTGGCGCAGCTGGTGCGACCAATAGATATCGTTCTGCTGCAGATGCTGGGGCGACAGCAGCATCCCTTCCGACCATTGCACTGCTTCGGGCATGAGAGTGGTGATATCCATGGCGCTTTCCTAGTTAAGCACGGTGAAGCGGTAATCATTGGCACGCAGGCGTAGCTCTGCAGCCTTGGTAAAAGTCAGGTCCAGCACATGCTGCCCATGGGACGACTGCATGTCGGCATAAGCCCTGACGGCCAATGCCTTGCCAGTTCTGTCAGGCAGGGGGACGGGGTCCAGCACATGGGCTGGTGGCAGCTCCAGCGCAACGACCTGCAGCGCCGTAGGCATGCCATCGAGCAGTGCCTGCTTCTGCGCAAACCACTCTGGTGCCGTCTTGGGCAGCGAACCGATGGCTGATTGCTCGAACACCAGGACGATATCCACGCGGGTCGCGCTGTTGCGATTGGCACCGATGTCCGACACCAGGCGTAAATCCCTGAGGTCGGCCTTGGGTGGCCCACCCAAACCTACCCAACCGGCCATGGTGCTCATGGCACCACAGCCCTGCAGAACCAGCGCTACCATCAGGGGCAAGCAGTGGGGCCATAAGCTGCTTGCCTGTTTGCGTGGGAAATAAGGTGACATATTCATGGCAGATATCAGCTCAGCAGGAGCACGCGCACCTGTGCAGGTGTCAATGACACGCCGATGGTGTTGGTGCTGTTCTGGATATTGAGTGTGGTCATCCGAGTGGCGAACACCGGCCCATGCATGACCTTGAAGCTACCCAGCACAGGACGGTCCGGCCCGGCCATGGTGCCGGATGCCACACCCAGCAAGACACCGGTAAAGTCACCTAGGCTCACCGTTCCCTGGGTCAGCAGGTTTTCGGCCAAGCCGCCACCGATCAGGAAATTGAAGATCGACGGAATATGCGTCACCGAGAAGGTGATGTTGGGATAAGGCACGGGCACCGCCAGCGGTGGCGTCAGGCAGACATCGGGGAAACCCAGATTCATCACCCCCAGATTGGTATTGGCAAACATGCAGCGCCTCCTAGCCCAGGCTGATGCGTTCGGCATCGGCACGGATATCTTCGTCCGCCGTTACCAGCGTCTGCCTGGCGTGCAAGCGGCCCAGGCCGCTTGCCGTCATCAGCCAGGTCTCGCAGCGCCCAACCACATGGCGTGCCGACTGCAGCAGACTGCCCAGCACGTTGAAGGTCAGGTCGCGGGCTGATAGCGTGAGCCGGCCCGCAGCGGTCAGATCGGCCTCGTCAGCCGTGATCAACGCCAGCCGCCGCTCGCCACATAGGGTCAGTTCGGGCGAAGCGATGGTCAGGCGCGGAATGCCCGCCACCTCAATGCTGGCTTCGCTGGCATCCATCCGCGACAAGACGTGCAGCACCCAGCGCTCGCCCCCGCTCGCCGCCAGGTAAAGCACACGGTCTCCCGACTGGGGCACCAGCAGGCAGGACAGCGCCGTACGGGCTGCGCAACCGTCATCCAGCAGAAGCCGGCCACCACCTAGCGATAATGCCACCACGGCTTCGCTGTAGCTGACCTGCTGCTGCATGACAGGCTCGGGGAGGGGACGTTTTGTCGTCATCATGCTGACTCCAGGCTCAACACAGGTTGTTCGGCCGCCAGCAATGCCTGGTCGGTCTGATACGCCAGCGCAGTGCGGGCGCCGGTAAAATCGCAGTCGTCGAATACCGCACCGTGCAACCTGGCCCGGTCAAAGCCGCAATGGCTGAAGTTGCTTTGGCGGCAGCGGGCGTGGTCAAACCGGCCGTAGTCGAAATGCACGCCATGCAAGTCGCAATCCGTCAGGCGTGCGTGATCCCATACCGACTGCGCCAATGCAGCACCGCTGAAGTCGCAGCCATTTAGTACGGCGCGGACAAACAGTGCCGACTGAAGCTGGCTGTCGGTAAACCGGCAAGCATTCAGCTGTGCTTCGAGAAAGAGTGCATGGCCGGCCTGTGCCTGCTTGAAACAGGCTTGATCGAGGCGGCTACCGTGGAAGTTGGTCGCGGTCAGGTCGGTGCCGCTGAAATCGGCGCCGCCAAAATCCACACCATCAAAATTGCAGCGCGGCAACGCCAAGCCCGCCAGCTTCTGGTTCAACAGGGTGCTGCCGATAAAGGCCACGGTGTCAGCCTGTAAGCCATCCAGCACGGCATCTGCCAGGTTCAAGCCGGTCAACGCGCATTGCAGCAGGCGTGCATCGGTCAAATCCAGTTGCGCGGTGGCGCTGCCGGCAAATGCACAACGCTCTAGCGCCACTGCCGCAAAACAGGCCTGCTGCAGGCCGCATTGCAACCAGTTGCTGACTTCCAGGTGGGCGCCCCGCCAATCACTGCCAGCCAAGGTGCATTTCACCCAGGCGGTATTGTTGGCGCTGGTGTCGCTCCACTGTGTGTGATCAAGCTGGCAATCAATAAAGGCGGCACCATCGAGCCTCGCACCGCGCAGATCGGCGCCGCGCAGATCACATTGCACCCAGCGGCTATTGGTCAGGTCGGCATCGCGCAGATCTGCTGCCGGCAAGCCGCAGCGGTGCCAGGTCAGTTCGACCAACTGGCTGCCGGCGGCAGACCATTGCGACGCAGCGGCATCCTGTACCGGCCTGCCCAGCCGTAACGCCCGGTCGATCACATCGCGCAAAGGGTTCATACCGCCTCCCTCTGCGCAGCAGTCGCCTTGAGCCTATGCTGCACACGCCGCCAACTGGCTGGGTCGAAATCCGCGTTGTCGAGACGGGCATCGGTGAAATCGGCATCGTCCAGAGTGGCCTGGCGCAGGCTGGCGCGGCGCAGGTCGGCGCCCCTGAAGCTGGCCTTGCGGCAGATGGACTGCAGCAGATTGGCTCCGCGCAGCTCGCAGTCGGCAAGGTCGGCATCCTGCAACAGGCAACGGGCCAGCAGGCTATCCACCAGGCAGGCTCGCTGAAAGCTGCCTGCTGCCAGGTCGCAATCGATCAGACGCACCTTGCGCAGACTGGCATCCTGCCAGTCGATACCGCGCCAACCGCTACCACTGCTGTATAGGCCATCCCCACGCAAACCCCGGGCACTGGCGCCCATGGCGGCGCAGCGCAACACCACCGCCTTGCGCCAGTCGCTGCCGTCCAGCCTGGCGTTGAGCAGCACCGTCTTTTCCAGGCGAGCTTCGCGGAAGTCGGTTTCACGCAGATCTGCCTTGAGCAGCAGACATTGCATCAAGCTAGCGCCTTGCCAGTCGCTGCCACCTGCACGTATATCCGTCAGCAAGGTACGAGCAATCACGGCCTTGGTCAGCTTGCAGCCTTGCAGCAGGGCCTCGTTCAGCTGCACGTCCTCCAGGACCGCACCCGTGAAATCGGCACCATGGAAATCTGCCTTGGGGGCCAGCACCTTGCGCAGGCTGGCGCCCGCCAAGTTGGCGCCTGCAGCATGGCAGGCCGCCATGCCGGCTTCGTCCAGCACGGCGCCACTCAGGTCGGCCTGCTCCAGATGGCTACCAACCAGGCTGGCGCCACGCAGATCGGCCTGGGCCAGATTGGCGCCCCGCAGATTGGCGGACTCGAAACACACCTGGCGCAGGTCTGCTCCACGAAAATCCATCCCCGCCAGATTGGCCCCGCGCAAATCCCGGCCGGCCAGCGCAACCCCGCCCTGGCGCCATAACCGTATCTGCTCACCCAGCCATTGCGCCAAATCGTCGTCTAGCGGTGGTTCGGCCGGTGCAGGCAGCAGGCGTCTGGCCTGGCGCTGCAGGGCGGGTAGCTGCCCCAGATCGGCAATCAGTTTGGCGCGCTCTTCGCTGGAAAGCGGTTTGCCCGCTTCGGCCGCCAGTTGCAAGGCGTGTTCCAGCTGTGCCACGTTGGCATCGTCACCGCCCACCAAGTCCCAGGCCGGCTGGGCTGCGCGGCGGTAGTGGCGCTCGCGCGTTTCTGCTGCATCCTGCGGTGGACGGGGCGGCATTCCAGCAACCTTTTCGGCTGCTTCAGCCAGTTTGGCCTCGCCATCTTGCCGGGCTTGCTGTGCCATCGCGGTGACACCAGACAACCAGGCGCCAAGGTCAACTTCTCCTTCATGCAGCGAGGGATAGTCAATATCCATGGGTGAGGCCGCGACCCTGGGCGGTACATAATCGGCCGGTGGCTTGGTGCCGATCTGCTGCCAGATATCTGCCATGTGGGCATCCAGCCGAGCCTGCTGTTTTTCCTGGCGTTCGGCTTGCCGCTGGGTGGCTGCGATCGCGCGCGCGGCCTGCACTTCTGCCGGCAGGGCAGGGGCCAGCTGCGCTTCGTTCATGGCATGCAATACGGCGGTGGCTTCATCGCTACGCAATTGCATCACTTCGGCGTAATGGGTGTGGGCCTTGCACGCTGCTAGCGCTTCATACCCCACCATGGTGGCATCGACATCCAAGCCATCAGGGTCGCTTACCGGCGTACTGCCGTGGTAGATACAGACGCCCAGCATGGCTTCTGGCAGCAGCCAGATGGTATCGAGCGACATGGCCACTTCGCGTATATCACCACTGGCTTTTTCCCGCACAAAGGCGCGGGCGGCGAAACCGGGCAGCTGGCCTTCTATCCTGGGCTGGCTCGGGTGCAGATTGTCCAGGCAGTAGTGCTCGTCGCCGCGCCACGGGCCGTCGTTCCATTGATCTGTTGGCGCTACCTGGAAGAAGCGGGCATCCATATCCCTGGCCAGGCCTGGTGCATCTTCCAGCAGCCATTGCTCATCGTAGCTACCCACCCACTGCGCCCGTGCAGGGAGGGTTTGCTCCAAGGGGCCCAGCAAGGCGGGCACTATTTTGCGCACATGGCTATCCACCGGCACCTGCGCCAGCTCGATATTGGGCATAGGCCCTTCGTTGGTACCTATCCAGCCTGCAAGGCGGTTGCCGGTATAGCCAGCACCCACAGGGTTGTCTACATGCTTGGGGCCGCCAAAGGCCTTCTCTGCCAGCAAGGGCATGCAAGTGAAGGGTTGTGGCTCGCTGATGCGGTACCAAGGCCCGTAGTACCAGCGCCTGTCACCCCAGACGCGCAACAGTTTCTCGACCTCGCCCAGGCGCATGCTGGCTATCAAGCTGCTTACGGGCTCACCGGCAGGTGCATAGGCGCTCCCTGCCAATAGCAACTCACCGTGAGGCTTGGGATGTACTTCATCCAGGGGCTTCCCGGGCGGCAATGCCTTTAGTAGCAAGGGCCATTGCTCGGCTTCGGGCAAAAAGCGAGGGGCTGCTTCACCCAGCCGGAAGAAACCCAAGGCGGCGACGGCCAGCCGGTGCACACCTTGTTGCCGCCAGGGGCGGGTGAGCAGACCCAGGCTAAGTGGCTTGATGGTCTTCATAGAATCATCTTCAAGGCAGAGATCAGCGAGATTTCCATGCCGCTGATGTCGTATTTCATGACCGGCATCTCGGATAGGAACAAGATGCCAGGCCCACTGACCCTGACCGTGGCGTTTTCGCCAACCATTTCAACGGCATTGCGTGCGCCCACGCTGGAGGCTTCGGTGGCGACTCCGGTCACGTTGACGCGCATGCTGGCGCCCGTTGCATTCAGCTCCATGCTGGCGCCTACAGCGCTATTGCTTGAGCTGGCACCCGTCAGGTGTATCTGCAGGCTGGCGCCGGTCAAGGTGTTCTGGTTGCTGGCCCCCGTGACGCTATTGCTATTGCTGATCCCTACGGCCTCATTGCTGTTGCTGATGCCGATGGCACTGCTGTTGCTGCGGATATCTATGGTCTCGGTGGATGTGCTGGTGGCATTGATGGTGGTCTTGTTGGTGACATTGCCGTTGTGTGTGTTTTCGGTGTAGGCCGTATCGTCTACGGTGGTGTAGCTCTCGGTCTTGTCATGGCGGGCACGGTTATAGCTGATGCCATAGTCCACGATATTGGACGATACCTTGCCGGTGCTACGCCCAAAGCTGGAGCCGAATGACTCGTCCACCCTCAGCAGATCGCTGGTCGGCCCATATGAGCCATAGGTCGCCGCCAGGTCTTGCGTGGCATCCGGCGCGGTCGACTCTGCCGTGGACAAGCCATAGTTGGCGCCCTGGCCATAGCTGGTTTCGCGGAACTTGCCGGTGGCGTAGGCCTTGGTCACCACATCGACTGCCTTGCTCAGGTCTGCTGTGGAGCTGGCGCCAAAGCTGATGTTCTGGCCGTCGCCGTAGCGTGTGCCATAGCTGCTACCCACATTGGTACTGGCGATCCAGGTGGAAGGCGTCACCGTGGTATTGCCACAGCTCGACACGATCTGCTGCAGTTCCGGTAGTTCGGATTCATCATTGGAGCGTCCGACTATGACCTGCGCACCTATCTCGGGCACGGTCTGCATATGTGCGGCCAGTTTGACCCAGCGACGGGTGCCGGCCGTGTCCGTGGCCAGGCAGACAAAGGCACCGACCGCCTGCAGTTCGGCCTGGTCTTCCGATTCCTTGTCGCTATAGCTGCTGCGACCCGGATCGAAGTCGCTTTTTTTGAGGAAGCGCCAGTCCGTAGGTGGGGTGACGCTTTCGGCATGGCCGACGACGATGGCCAGCACCGAGCCCTGCTGGGTATCCGCCAGCGAGAAAGCCGATACCAGGCCTTCGGCCTCGGTGGCCTCGAAGCGATTCTTGTAGCTGCCATCCAGGCTGGCCTCGTGCTCCACCTTGGTCAGCACGAACTGGCGCAGATTCAGGCTGGGTCGTACCGGCATGGGTGAGCCTTCCATGACGTCTTCGGTCATGGTGAAGCGAAAGCCCGCCCGGAACATCGGGCAAAAACTTTGGCCGCTAAGCTGGCTGGCACCGCTGCGGCTGGCCTGTTCAGTCAGGCTGGCAAAATGCTCTGCGGCAGAACGGCTGCTGCCATACTGGAAAATCTTGTGCTGCCGGAACACCCGCCCGGCATCCGACGCATCGGGCTTGGCGGCGTTGAAGCCATAGATGCCGGCGCAGCCGTCCACCTGCCATGCCTCGTCCTGACGGGTGAATACAGTATGTACAGCGCTGATCTGCAGACTTTGCTGATAGCGGTAGTCGCCAATCACATCAAACTGTGACAGGCCACCCTCGGTATCATCGGTAAAGGTGTAACGCAGCTTGCGGCCAGGCAGTGCCTCGGGGTATTCCGGTCGGTTGGCCAGAACCAGCGTGTGGCTGCGTGCGGTGTGCTTGAAATAGAAGTAGAGATGCGCCTTGCCCATGAGGCGGCGCAGGAAGTCGTAATCCGACTCGCCTACCTGCAGCCAGTCCTGGGTACGTGCCAGAGCAATGCCGCCGACGGCGCTGACATCGACATCGATATGGTGATAGCCCAGTACCGCCAGCAAGGTATCGCTGATATTGCTGTCCTGGTACAGGGTGTAGCGATTGGCCAGGGTCAGCAGCCATAGGGCGGGGCGCACGGTCAGTTGGTATATGCCGGGCGCACTCATGGCGAAGGCGGCTACGATGCCGTTGAACAGGGCCAACCCATCGCTTGAGCCCCCGGCTATCGCCTTGGCAAAACGCTCGCTGGAGGCTTCGATGGCTGTCGGATCTTCAACCTGCTCGGGCATGGGCAGCCCGACACCGAAGGTAACCGCCTTGCCTATCAGTTGGTCAAAGCGCAGCTCGCGCCCTGGCTTGCCGCTATTGCCACGCAATTCCAGCTGGTATTCAAAGGGCTCGGACACCTGGTCCTGCCCGGTGAAGCTGACCAGGCGGAATGTCTCGTCGCCGATGATGTCCTGGCTATCCAGGAATATGGCGCAATGCAGGTACAGGGCTGTGTGCTCGACACTGCCTACATCGGTGATGCCGATGCGGTCTTCTGGCGCATTCATGCGGCACCTCCTGCAGCAGAAAAGGCACGAACCAGGCAGCGTGCCTGGTGCTGGCTTCGATCACCACCTGCCAGCCAAGCTGTCTGCCCCAGTCGCATGCCCCAATAGCCTTCGCCAGTCGGGCCTGGTTGCCAGGCTTGCCGGGTGAGGCGTGAAGGTACGGCCTGCGTACTCTCAAGGCGCAGGCAAACCAGCGCATCCTGCCGACGCGCCAGCAGAAAACGTATCAACTCGGCCAACTGGCGGTGACGATAACCATGGCCGGTACGCCGCCGGGATACCAGCAGGGCGTGGCGTGGCGCCTCTACCCGTTGATAGACAAGTCCGCGACAGGCGCGGCCATTGGGCAGTAGCTTGCAGGCTGCGGCATAGGGCAGGGGGCCAATCTCCAGTGCAATCCGCGCCGCAGGCAGCCAGGCGCGATCACCGAGGCGAGTCGTTTGCCCCAGTGCAAAGGCGCGGCGACCCAGCAGGGTCTGGTCTTCTTCCGGCCGGGTTCGCCAGGCGCCTTGCAAGGGAATCAGATGAACCGGTGCGCCGAGATAGCGCGACAGCACCCGCGTCAGTACCGGCGTGCTGCGACGCGGGTCGGCCAGCAGGCCGGCCATGCTGAGCCACGCCCGCTGGGGCAATACCATCTGCTCAGCCAGGCCGGGCGCTGCCATGCCCATGATGGCGGCCAGCATGCGGGCGTGCGGGGTGTCTTGCGGTGCCTGCAGGTTGAGCCCCATGCGATAGGTGGCCTTCAGCCTGTAGCGCAGGCTGTTGATGCGCTGATTGAACAGGTCCAGAAAGCGAGCCATGATCTCATCGCCATTGCGGATGCGTTCCAGCATCTGCTCCACCAGCCGCTCCGGCAGGGGGCCGGCATACCCCGCCAGGACGTAGTTACCCGTCTGCAGCAAGGTGCGGCCATCTGCCATGGTGTCGATCTGGCGTACCTCATGGCCCGGAAACGCGGCGCCCAGATTGGCCTGGAAGGCCAGATGCCTATCCATCAGCTCGGGTTGCGCGCCCCGCTCGGCAAGTAGCAGCCGCACCAGTTGGTAGAAGTCGAAGCGACTCGCCTCGCTGCGTACCGACTCGCTCAGAGGACGACTTGTTCGCCAGCCATGGGTGGCCATTTTTTCAGCTTTCCTTTGACGTCATGGGTTTCCAGGCTCAACTCCGTCAGCATATTGACGCTGGCGAACAGGGCGAAGAAGCGGCGTAGTACGGCGGCAAACAGCACTGGGCTACAGCCTTCGAAGCGCTGCCTGTCTATCTTGATGGTGATATGCAAGCCTTCGACCATATGGCGATAACCACCCCGGTTGACGGCGCGGACTATGGGCTCGGTGCTCAGCCCGCTCAGGCTGTCTATCTGCTTGGCACCAAGCAGGGTGGCTCGCCCCAGGTGCAGCCGCAGCATGCTCTTGAGTGCGCCCAGCCCCTGGGCATTGCCTGTCAGCGGCAGGTGGTTGAGCAGCAGTTGCGAGATCAGCGCCCAGGGCTGCTTGCCCAGCAGCACCGGTGACTGATGCGGCGTGGGCTTGGATGCCACCTGGGCTGCCTTGACCGGCCCCGATCCTTCCAGGGTGAGCTTGTCCCCGGCACAGAGTTGCTCGGCCAGCCGACGATTGGTGCACAGCGCACGTCCACCTATGGTCTCGTCACTGGGACGCTGCAGGTCAAAGCTCATGTCCAGAAAAGACACATAGGTTTCGGTGCCCGGTACGCTACGAACCGTGCTTTCATCGCGGCGGGTAACGTAGAAGTAATCCTGTTGCTCCAGCCGGTCGAAGCCATCCAGGGCGAAGTAGGGCGACAAGGGCCTGGGCGGCTCGCCGGGCCTGATGGCTGTCAGGGTTTCGATGCGGTAGATCTCGGTGTGGCGGTGCTGAGCCAGGTCGGCACTGAGTCGATACTCATAGCGGGAGTGGTCCAGCGCCAAAGGCTCGATACGCTGGGGGAACAGATTGACCAGCGGCGCGCAATTCAGGCGCAATGAGCGGGGGCCAGGGTCCAGGCTCTTGTCTACTGTGCTTTTGAGCAGCAACAGCAGCTCCGCCTCCTGGCCGGCACCGGCAAAGTCCAGTCCACTCAGTTCAAAGAACAGGAATTTCTCGGGGAAGGCGAAGTATTCCTGCACCAGGCGGTAGCCGGGGTGCGTAACCATATCGGTCGCCACGGCGGCTTCGCTGTCGTCAAAGCCCAGCCAGCGCAGGGCGTCAGCCCCCTGCCGGCGCAATTGCTGGCTGCCATCCAGGGTGGCGATCCCGGCAAGCTGCAGGCTGAGCAGCTCATACAGGCGCCAGCAGGCTGGGTTTTCGATATCGAGATAGAACCGCAACTTCGACAGCGCCAGGGCTGCCAGCGGATGCTGCCCTGTTGCGCGCAACCGCAGTTTCAAGACCGAATGCACGGCAGGATCGTTACTGAGGCCGTCGAACGCCGTGGTGGATATCTGCCTGACCTCGACGATCTCAAGCGGCACCAGGGGGATGTCGAAACAGGCGCTCAGGCGACAGCGCACATGGCGTCCCGCCTCGTCACGCGCCAGCGCATGAAACTCGCGGCCGCGCTCCAGTCGCACTGCCTGGGCATAGTTGGCATCTGGCCTGGGTGTCAGTTCGGCCACCAGCAGGCTGGGTATGGGCGCTTCCAGGTGAGGGTAGAGCTGTGCCATCAGCGCATTGGGCAGCTGGCTGGCATCGCGATCCAGCTGGTGGCGCAGCCGGCCGGCCAGGAAGGCGAAGGACTGCATCAGCAATTCGACATGCGGGTCGCCCGACCTGCCTTGGCCCAGGGCCAGGGCCTGCGCGGTTGCCGGGTAGTCCTGGCCAAAGGTCACCGCCTGCTCGCGCAGCTGACCCAATTCGGACTCGAAGTAGTCGCGGAAGCTGAGGTTGCGTTCCATCACGCCGCTCCTTGTCCGCACAAACCCGTGCTCGGCCGGGTCAGCGGCTGTGCATTGGCAGGCAAGATCAGTGCAGGTGTCATGGCACGCATCCAGACTATGAGTTGAAATCAGTCGTTCTTGCCGGCACGGTTTCGCGCAGGCGATCCATCACGTCATCCCGGCGGCAGGGGGAGTGCTGCCCCCCGGCGCTGGCAGCTTGGCTAGCCACCACCATCGCGTTCAAACCGCAGTTCGGGGCCCTCCGGCAGATCGCGCAGCATGGCGGTTACGCCGATACGGAACGGGTGCCGTGCTTGCTTGGTGGGCAGCAGCTCTACCTTCACCCCAATCAGCCGGGGTTCATGCAGTTCTATCAACTTGCGCAGACGTTCGGCGTAGTGCTGCATCAGGGGGCCACCCGCAGGCAGGGACAGCGGGTCGGGCATGCTGATATCCAGCAAGCCCGTCCCTTGCTGCTCCGCCAGCCATTCACGGCAACCCACCAGCCAATCGAGCTGGTACAGAATGGCCTTGCGCAGCGCCTCTTCGCCATGAGCTGCCAAGCTGTCGGGCCGAGCCACCAGTTTGTCGAAGAGGAACTGCACGGCGCGCACCCAGTACCTACGGCGTGAATTCGCCAATGGGGCGATTGCGCGCCAGACTCCACCCTGCGGGCACCACACCGGCCGTCTTGGTGTCGGCCAATTGGACGGTGTATTTCCACAGTATTTCGGTGAAGTTGAGCTTGAACTGCTCGGTGGGCATGTCATCCGGATTCGACTGGAACTGGATTTCGCTGATCATGGCGTCACGCAATGCCATGGTCAGTATGTTGGCCGTCTTGTCGCCTGAGTTACGGCAGATGTAGATCATCGTCGGCTGATCCTTGCCTGCGCCCAGGGGTTTGGCGCGCAGGCAG
The DNA here is from genome assembly GCF_036961565.1 of Chitinimonas sp. JJ19. NCBI lineage: Bacteria > Pseudomonadati > Pseudomonadota > Betaproteobacteria > Neisseriales > Chitinibacteraceae > Chitinimonas > Chitinimonas sp. JJ19. The sequence goes on along the minus strand of NZ_JBAMDD010000009.1, from coordinate 8,380 downwards.
AGATCGAAGAACTTGACCGACAGCTTGTCGACGTACTTGACGCAGGTGAACTCGGTGATGATGGGGCGGCCCGAGGTACGTGCAGAGTTGGAGACGTCCGTCGTCATCTGCTGCTTCATGCCCTGGTGTACTGATACCAACTCGATACAGGCCGTACCATCAAATGGGATATTGGGGGTGCCGCCAAAGGTTTGTACCGTAGCGTCACCGCCCGTCCCCCAGTCAGTGGTATTGATCAGGCTGCCACCCTTGTCCCAACTGTTAAGCCCGCCGTCACCGGCGGTGAAGAGCGTCTTGTCGCCCGGTTGCAAGAGAATCAGATCCATCGTGCTTTCCTTTCAGCATTCGTTCGGGCGATTAGGCGGGTAGCTCGGCCACCAGGCGGATCGAGGTGGTCAACTCCTCAAGCTGGAAGTGCGGACGCAGGAAGAGCGTGGCGCGATAGCTGCCCGGCGAGCCTGGCACCTCGGTCACGCTGATCTTGGCGGCACTGAGCGGGTAGGCAGCCTTGACCGCCTGGGCGGCGCTTTCGTCCAGCAACACGTACTGGCTGACCCAGGTATTGAGGAAGGCTTCGACATTGCCCCGCGTGAGGAAGCTGCCCACCTTCTCCCGCATGATGACCTTGACGTAATGAGCGAAGCGCGAGGCTGCCAGGATGTATGGCAACATGGCCGATATCTGCGCATTGCTATTGGCAAGGTCCGAGAGATAGAGCTTGGGCTGATTGGTGGACTGACCACCAAAGAACGCCGCCTTGGCAGAACCCTTGCAATGGCATATCGCCATAAAGCCGAGGTCGTTCAGTTCTTTCTCGCGCCGGTCGGTGATCGCCACTTGGGTCGGGCAGATCATCTCCACGTCGCCGTCATCGCTGGAATAGGTGTAGACCGGCAAGCCCTCAACCAAGCCGCCGCCTTCCACCCCGCGTATTGCCGCTGTCCAGCCATAGATGGCAAAGGCATTGGTAATGCGCTCGGCCAGCACAAAGGCCGGATTGCCCCACAGGAACTTGGCCGAATCGGGCATCTTGACGGCTGCAGCGGGATCACGGCTGACGTCTTCCTGATAGTTGACGCCTTCGCAGGGTAGGGTGTCCGGCCCATAAGGCAGGCGTATCAGCACGCGTGGCAGTGTCAGGGTGACATAGCGGGAGTCTTCGCTTTGCCGGAATGCGCGCCAGTTAATGAGTTCGACGCTTTCGAATATCTTTTGCAGATCGCGGGGCTTGGCCAGGTTCTCGAAACTTTCGAGATCGAACAGCTTGGCGTAGGCTGCTGCGATAAAGGGGGCGTGGCCTGCAGCGGCGACCTCGGCGAGCTTGGCCAGCAAGGTCATATCATTGGGGTGGCGACCAAACTCGTAGTCGCCCACCAGCATGCTGTAGGGCGCGCCACCGTAAGTGCCGTATTCGGCTTCATAGATTTTCTTGAACAGGCCGCTCTGATCAAACTCCACGGCCTTGGTCAGGTCATCCAGCAGGTCCTTCTTGGACGCATTCAGCACGCGCAGCTTGAGCATGGCGCCGGTTTCTGTGCGCGACACAAGATAGAACAAGCCGCGCCAGGTGGCTTCCAGGCGCTGGAAATTCTCGGCATGCATGATGGCATCGAGCTGCAGGCCCAATGCGTGGTCCACTTCTGCCACCCGGTCATCAATCAGCGCGGCAGAGCCCGTCAATGGTGCAGTGCCTTTTTTCTCGGCACGGGCGGTGGCATCTGCCAGCAAGGTATCCAGCCTGGCCACAACATCGACAGCAAACTGGCCCATCAATTCCAGCAAGGTTGCGGTGGCATCCGCATCCAGCGCCAAGCCGCCAGGGCCGATCAGCTCCGCCAGCTTGCCTGTCGGGGTCACTTTCGCCCAATCGGCCGGCTTGGCTGTGGCACTGAACAGGCCAACTAGCTCAGTTCTGGCCGCTTTGCCGTCGTCGCTATCCGCAACGACCAGGTCCAGATAACGTGCCAGCTTGTCGGCGATCTCGGCTTTGGACTGCAGGAAGCGTATGCGGGCGCGCCCTTCATACAGCGTGCGCATGTCATCAACCTGGTGTATCACCTTCACCGGAGTGAAGTCTTCCATATTGTTGAAAGACAGGGTGCCGGACAGCTTGGCATCGGCAGGGGCGCCGGGCAGCAGATTAGGTATCTTGCCTATGCCCAGCTTGGGGCCAATGCTCTCCATGACCTTGTTGAAATTATCGCGATCAATCTCTGTGAGCTTGCGATCCTTGAGCGGGGGTAAGGGCTCGGCAAGAAAGTCGCCATTGAGCTCTGACAGGATGCCAACGATGAACGGCAGTTCCTTTTTCTCCAAGGCGCCACCGGTCTCTACATCGTATGTGATGCGCACCCGCGGCGGGCGGACCCGCAATAGTTTGTCTTGAACACTTCCCAACATGGTTTGTCTGCTCCCTTTCTGAAGATCCGAACCGATCCGACGCAAGCAGCCATGGGGCAGATGGCAGTTCCATGCCATCGTTGCTGCGCCAATACCTAACGCGGTCCGCTTGATGTAGCCAAGGGTGCGAACCTCGCCGTGTAAGCGCCAGGGCAAGCCTTTGCGCTTGTGGGAGGCCTCTATATACAAGTCCCATGCCAGCAGCGCTGGTCCTGTATTTATTTGATTTAAAAGCGTATTTTTTTAAGCTGCGCGTAGCGCGGGTAATAGTCCACCCGCGATACCCAAGGGCTGGGGGCAGCAAATGCAGGCGGGGCTTGGCCTGGATGCGCGGGTTGCATATGACCCGCCATGGGATCAAATCAGCCCGTGCACAAGAAACAGGGCGCAACTACCCTGCGGTGGTCAAAGTCTGGCTGCGTGGTAACAGAAGGAGGAGGGGAGTCGCCAGCGTGGTTGGCGTGAATGATGGCACTGAAGCTGAAGCCGCCGACACAGGCGGGGCAAGGGCCGGCAGTAGCGGCGGCCCTTGCATGGCGGTGCTGCTGGCTATTGCTTGATGCCGTATTGCACGGTCACCACCACGCGCGCCAGCTTGTCTATGGTCGATTTGTCGTAAGCACCGCCATAGTCATCATCGCTGCCACCACCTTGTGCAGGCAGAATGTAAAAGGAGCCCTGTGTGGCAGATTTCATGGCGCCTACTGTCGCGTCCCCCGTCTTGGCAAACTCGGTGGCCCGGTCGCGGGCGTTGCGGGTGGCGCTGGCAATCAGCGACATCTTCACTTCTTCCAGCTTGCTGACCAGGAACTCCGGGTCGCTAACCGAAACCGGCAAGCCGCTTTCCTGCAGCATCACAATCTGGCCAGCAGCCTTCTCTACTGACTTCACGTCGTTGCTGCTCAAGAGCACCGTTTGCTCGGTGACATAGCCTTCCACCTCGGCGGTTTGCTGCTCTTTTTCATTGCGCTTGTAGACGACTTGATAAGTTTGCCGGCCACTGCTCAGCTGCGTGTCCTTGAAGCCCTGTTCCTTGAAAAAAGCCAGCAGCTTGGGCTGATTGGCGCGCAAGTCAGCAAAAGCGTCCGGCAGCGTCCTCGCTTGGCCGCGCACCACCACGGCCCAGCGGGCATGATCGGCCTGCACGGTTTTCTCAGCCAGCCCTTTGACGGTGATTGATTGCTTATCGCCAGCAACGCGATCAAGCGCATAGCTCAATATGCCGGCTGACAAAACCAGGCCTACGGCAATGCTGACGCCAAGGGCAAGTCCGCCACTGGCGGGACGTTCGGATAATGACACAGGGTGCTCCTCAAGCAAGATAATAGGTATGGGCGGCACCGCGCTGCTGCGTGCTTGCCATGGACGTCCATGGTGGGCGCACTCAGCCACTTCCAGGCAGAAGCGGCCGCCGTAACGAATTATGCCGTCGGAATGATCGATTGAGCATTGGGCAATATTTGACTTGCCAGGGCGCAATGCAGGGGAGTGCGGGAAGGGCGTCTAAGTGCGTCGCGCAAGGCGCCAGACCAAGCGGCCGGCGATCTGTATGCTTTCGAGCTGGCCCGATGCCTCAAGCATGCGCAATGCCTTTTCGGTCAGCATGGGCGGTGCCTCTTGATCACCCCACTCCACCCACCAGCGGTGTATGCCTTCCAGGGTGTCTGCGCTTTGTGGCCGTATGCCCAGGTAGCGCATGACCGAAGCCGCAATGGCCTCGATGCGTTCGTTATCGGTCATTCCTATTGTTCCGCTCTAGGCGCGGTGGAGCGTACCAACCGGCTACCGTATGACGTTTGTCCCCGGCGCCAAGACATAGGCTAACCCAGGGCTGATACACCATGTATCAGTTCAGCGCAAAATCGCCAAAATCGGCCTCGATTGTATACTTTTTAACCAGCTTGCCGAAGGCACTTCTGTCCTTGCCGGCCAGCTTGGCAGCATCCGTAATCTTGCCGCCAGCCTGCGCCAAAAGCTCGGCCACATAGCGTCGCTCGAATTCGGCAATGGCTTGGGCCTTGGCATCTTTAAAGCTGCGGGCACAGACATCATCGCGCGTTGCAATAGCCAGGCGTTGGCGGGTTTCTTCGCAGCGCAACTCATCGCCATCACTCATCAGAAACTCGCGATGTATGACATTCTCCAGTTCGCGCACATTGCCAGGCCAACTGTATTGCTCAATAAACGCAATGGCTTCAGGGTGTAGCGTGCGCCCAGCGGTGCGGTACTGATGTCCGAGCCGGGTGATGAAGGTGTTCGCCAGCTCCAGCGCGTCGCCATGGCGTTCACGCAATGGCGGCAGTGTGACGCAGAGTACGTTCAGGCGGTACAGCAAATCCTGGCGAAAGCGCTGCTGCTGCACCAGTATGTCCAGATCGGCATTGCTGGCCACCAGCACTCTGACATTGGCTTGGCTGTAACCCTTGCCGCCAACACGCCGATACGATTTATCCTGCAAGAACCGTAGCAGCGCGCCCTGCGCCTTTGCTGTCAGGGTGTCAATCTCATCGAGAAAAAGCGTACCGCCTTCCGCTTCCCCTACCAGGCCCTGGCTGGATTGCTTGGCGTCGGTAAAGGCGCCGCGTTCATGGCCAAATAACTCACTTTCAAACAAGGTGTCAGAAAGTGCGCCGCAATTGACCGGAATAAAGGGCTGGTCGCTGCGAGGCCCCAGATAGTGCAACGCACGGGCGGCCAATTCCTTGCCGGTGCCGCTTTCGCCGCCTATCAGGACTGTCGCATCTACGGGTGCCAAGCGATGAATAGTCTTTAGAGCATGCTGAAAAGCCGGCGAACTGCCGACCAGATTGAGCCTAGACGAAGATTGCACGCATTCCTCCTGATTCCCTGTTCCCGCTCTTGCAGGTTTGTCGATTTGCGCAGGGTCATCAAAACCAGATGGCAGGCTCATGCGCGTAGGACTTTGCAACCGTTAAAGGACAAATAAACGGTGCTGTCAAACCGGATTTGAAAAAATACGGGTAATCGCGCACGGGCATCGCCTCAAGGTGCTGCAAATTTACACCTTGGCTGCGTAGCAAGCAGATGACTTGATGCGTTTGCCCTTGTGGCGCCGGGCAACTAAGGTAAACACGCCCTGTCGCGGCATCCCCAGGATATCTCTGCTTGGGTATGGATCATCAAGCGAAGGCAAAAGAACCCCATCAGGCGGCGCCTATATCGCAATGGCGTGCGGGGCGGGGCTAATTGATCGATGTAGGAGGAACGGGTGTATGAATAGGAAAAAAGGCGGTTTCCCGGAAATATCCAACCCCAATCGTGGGGTCAAGGCGCCTACAGGCAAGAAAGGCCCCGAACTGGGGCTGGCCAAACAACAGCAGCACCACAACCGGCCCGAGTACGCCCAGCAGACGCAGCTGCAATCCGGCTTCATCATGCAAGGCATAGATCGCAAGGAGGCCAAGCGCATGGCCAAAGCCAAGATCAAAGAAGAGCAATAAGGGCCACGCAACGCAGCGGGGTATGGTGGGCCACCTGCAAGGTAGGCCCACACCTGAGCTGCAGCGGTTGATCAGCGTGCCAATCAACCACTGCAGCGCCCCTTACTTGGCTTGGAACTTCAGCGTATACGCCTTGCCATCCGTCTTGTGGGTCTGCTTGATGCCCATGGCCTTCAGCACTGTCGGCAGGATGTCTGCCGAACGGAAGCCGGTTACCGGCTTTTCACGCTTGATGTGCGCAGACCAGGCAAACATGGGGATGCGCTGCTCTTCTTCGCCTATCCCGCCGTGATCACCGCTCACCGAGTAGGTCGTGCCGCCGCCGAGTATGCCGACCACGTCCGCACTGCCTTCCGCCGCCATGGTGTCCATCAACTCCTGACCATGGCGTTGCCACCATTGATGCTCACGCTTGGTCATGCGGCTGGCTGTTTTGGTGGCGGTATCCAGCTTGTAGCGGCCACCATCACGCCAGTAAGTAGCTACCACGCCCGGCAAGCTGCGCATGACCTTGGCCATCTCACGCTTCTTGGCGGGGCTGGTGTCCTTCAGCCAGGTGTTGACGGTGGTCGATTGATAGCTGAATGCCACATTGCCGGTATCGACCAGCGGCTTGATGGCCGGAATCGGCTTGTCGAAACCGCTACCGTTGACCACGTCGCCGAAGTACCAGTTGTTGTCGCTCACGCCCGCCGCCTTGGAGCCATGGAAGTTACCCCAGCCGGCCACTGCGCCGTGATCCGCAGTCACCACGATCAAGGTTTCTTCGAGTTGCCCCAGCGCCTTGAGCTTATCCAGCAGCCGGCCCATCTGCTCATCGGCGAACTTGGCGACAACAGGCAGTTGAGTCTGCGCGGCAGGGCCGTCCAAAATGGTGGCCGGCTTGCCCGGGCCCCACATATGGCCGGATTTGTCTATCCCGCCAAAAGTCACCAGCATGCCGCTCCAGTTCTCTTTTTCGGCCATGGCGATGGCGACATCGGCCACCCAGGCGTCGCCGCCCAAGTGAGCGGGATCGTTGCCGGGCACGAAGCGATTGCCATCCAGCGGGTAGAGCCAGCTGGGGGCGGCCGCCTTGGTGCCGTAATCGTTATTCTTGTCCGAGTTCACGTAGAAGCGGCCACAGCGAGGCTCGCTGAGGTAGGTCGGCACATTGACGCCAGCCGGTCCGCGCCATTGCCCGCCAAGATTGTCGCAGCCGGTCTCCTTGCTGAGATCCTTCATGCGGTCGGAAAAGCGCACCGCAATGTCAGCCGAGGGCGCAGCGATGGCTTCGACCGCGTAATCCTTCTCACCGACAACCACAAACTTGCTGCCTGGCTGGGCTGCATGTAGATAGTCTGCCAGCTTGGGGTAGCCGGCATGCTTCACCAGAATATTGAACTGCTCGCGGGTAAACGAGCCGGTCGTCCACATGGCGTTCTTGCCCTTGCCAAGCAGGTTCTCACTGTCGCGGAATACCTCATCAGCCCAGCCCATGTTCTTGGGGAACTGACCGCTGACCATCACGTTATGACTGACTACCGTCTCGGAGGCAGCGTGACCAAGGTAGCCCTGTGCAAAGTGCACCCCACCATCGCGCAGCTGCCTTAGGTTGTCCATGTCGAATTGATCAACATATTCCGGCTTCATTTGATCGAACACCGCAATCAGCACTCGCTTGGGCTTCCAGTCCGGCTTGCTTGCGGCAACATCCGTCGCGGCAGAGGCGGTCAGGCTGCTGAAGCCAACGGCACAGGCAGCCAGGCTGCCAAATAGGGGGCGTAACATGGATATTCCTCTCTGATGATTATGGTGGGCGTGTTGCCAGCCGGCATTCCGGCGCCGCTGCCTACCCAGGCAAGCAGCAACCAGTATTGACCAAGAGTTGCCATGCGGCACTGCCGCTTAACAAGGGCGTGCCTGCGAGGTAGCTACTCCGCCCTGAATCTTAACCGCCTTGCCCGGTTGGCAAGGCGTTCTGGTTGAATAAATTTTTCGTGACTGTCACATAATTATTATAAAATGTGACAGTCACATATGGAGTGCGTATGGCCAAACAAGCCGAAGACAGGATGACCATGGAGCTGCCGCTGGATGGCAAAGCCAAGGCAAAGGTAGGCCGCAAGCCCATAGGTAGCAAGGCCATGACGGCGGCTGAGCGCAAGCGGCGATCACGCCAGAATTCCGCCACCCGGTCGGTCGACTTCGATAAGTGGCTACTGGCCTACCTGAAGCCATTGGCCGAATCAAGAAATGTGACTGTCACTCAATTGGTGTATTTGATGGCCAGCGGGCTTAAATCCGGCCGCTTCAGCATTGAGCCCTCAGAGGCGGAGATCAAGAACATCAGGGAGATGTTCAAGTCGGGTCTGTGAGGTGTATCGCTCATACGCTTGGCGCTGCTAACAAAACCCAGCGTAACGGTTCTGGCTAGGGCGCGTGCACAAAGTACGTGGGTACGGCAAGCTTGCACAGCAATGCCAGAAGGGTTTTGTTGGTGGCTCTTGAGCAGGATAGGTCGCCCGCAGTCCTGCTGT